>NZ_JBFABE010000017.1:0-127434 GCF_040640155.1 Streptosporangium sp. NPDC023615 | reverse complement strand
ACGGCCGGTCGACCCGGACGTGAAGATCACGTACGCGAGCGAGTCCGGCAGGTCCCCGACCCGGTGACCCGTACCCCCGGCCCCGGTCGCCGGTTCCCCGGTCCCCGGTCCCCCGGCCTCCGGTTCCACGGCCTCGGGGCCGGGTTCCCCGATCGCGGCGTCGAGCTCCACGGCTGCGGCGTCGGCGAGCATGGCCTCGACGCGCCGGTCGGGCAGGCCCGGGTCGAGGGGCAGGTAGGCGGCCCCGGCCTTGAGCACGGCGAGCAGCCGCACCGGCAGGTCGAGCGAGCGCTCGGCCCGTACGGCGAACACCCCGCCGCCGGCGGCACGGAGCCGCGCGGCCAGCGCCCCGGCCCGGTCGTCCAGCTCGGCGTAGGTGAGGGTGTCGTCGCCGAAGACCACGGCCGGGGCGTCGGGCGTCCGCGCCACCTGCTCCTCGACGAGGCCGTGCAGCGTCTCCGGCGGCGGATACGCGACGCCGGTGTCGTTCCAGCCGGTCAGTACCCGCTCCCGTTCCGCGGGCGAGAGGAGGTCCAGGTCGCCGACCCGGGCCGACGGGGCGGCGACGGCCGAACGCAGGAACGCCTCCAGGGACGCGGCGACGCGCTCGACGGTGTCCGGCAGGAACAGGTCGCTGTTGTAGACGAACCTCGCGGCGAGACCGCCGCCGGTCTCCGAGACGTACAGCTCCAGGTCGAACCGGGTGGAGGTGGTGTCGGGCGCGAACGGCTCGGTCGCCGTCGCCGCCCGTCCCGCAGGGGCCACCCCGCCCAGGTAGCTCTGCAGGGCGAAGAGCGCCTGCACCACGGGCGGCCGGGTGGCGTCCCTGGCCAGGTCCAGCTCGGCGACGAGCTTCTCGAACGGCAGCTCCTGGTGGGCGTAGACCTCCAGGGCGGCGTCACGGGTACGGCCAAGCAGGTCGGTGAACGTGGGGTCGCCCTCCAGGCGGGCACGGAGCGGGAGCAGGTTCACGAACAACCCGACCACGTCCTCGAACTCGGCCCGGTCCCGTCCGGCCACCGGCGAGCCCACCGCGAAGTCACACTGCCCCGACCAGCGGGAGAGCACGGCCTGGTAGGCGGCGAGCAGCACCATGTAGAGCGTGGCGCCGTTCCGCCGCGCCAGCTCGCCGAGGTCCCCGGTGAGCCCGGCGTCAAGCCGCAGGTCGTGCCAGGCGCCCCGGTGTCCCTGCCGGGCGGGCCGTGGCCGGTCCAGGGGCAACTCCAGCGGGGGCAGCGCGGCCAGCTCCCGCCGCCAGAACTCCAGGTGCCCCTCCAGGCGCTCCCCGGTCAGGCGGTCGCGCTGCCAGAGCGCGTAGTCGCCGTACCCGATGGACGGCTCCGCGCGACCGTCGGGGCCGTCGCGGCCGGTGAGCAGCTCGTCCAGCAGGAGTTCCGCCGACCACCCGTCGGCCACGACGTGGTGCACGGCGACCAGCAGCACGTGGTCGTCCGGGCCGATCCAGACGAGGGTCACCCGGAGGAGCGGGCCGTCGGCGAGGTCGAAGGGACGGGCCGCGTCGGCACTGACGATGCGCCGCGCCTCCGCCTCCCTCTCCGTCCCCGTGTCCGTCCCTGCCCCCGCGTCCGCCTTCGCGCGCGTCCCCGCCCCGACGACGCGGATCGTGACCCGGGACGCCGGGTCGTCCGCCGGGACGACCCTCACCTCGGGCCGCCCGTCGGGGGCGGCGGGGAAGCGCATCCGCAGGCTCTCGTGCCGGGCCACGGCCGCGTCCAGCCTCGCGCCCAGTGCCGCGAGGTCCAGCGGCCCGCGCAGGCGCGCCGCGGCGGGCAGGACGTAGGCGCCGGTCCCCGGGCTGAACTGCTCCATGAACCAGAGCCGTTCCTGCGCGAACGACAGCGGCGGCGCCGTGCCCTCCGGCCGCCGGACCGGGCCGGGACCCGCGCCGGGACCCGCGCCGGGGCCGGGACCGGCCTGGGCCAGCTCGTCGAGCGCCTCGGCCAGCCGCCGGACCGACGAGTGGCTGAAGGCGAGCTTCAGCGGGACGTCCAGCCCGGTCGCGGCCGAGAGCCTGGCGATGGTCCTGGTCGCCAGCAGCGAGTGGCCGCCGAGCTGGAAGAAGTCGTCGAGCGCCCCGACCCGGTCCACTCCCAGCACCTCGGCCCAGACCGAGCAGACCAGTTCCTGGGTCGCGGTGCCCGGGGGCAGGTAGCCCTCGCCGGAGCGGTGTTCGGGGGCGGGGAGCGCCGCCTGGTCGACCTTCCCGCTCGGCGTGAGCGGGATGCGCGCCACCTCCACCACGGCGCTCGGCACCAGGTGCGGCGGCAGCCCGGCGGCCAGGTGCCCGCGCAGGTCGTCCGCGCCGTACGGGAGCGGTTCCCCGGCGCCGGGGTCCCGCGGTACGACGTAGGCGACCAGGCGACGGTCGCCGGGGGTGTCCTCCCTGACCGTCACCGTCGCCCGCGCCACCCCGGGGTGGGCCAGCAGCCGGGCCTCGATCTCACCGGGCTCCACGCGGTAGCCGCGGATCTTCACCTGGCGGTCGAGGCGGCCGAGGATCTCCAGGCGGCCGTCGGGCCGGAACCGGGCCCGGTCGCCGGTGCGGTAGAGACGCGCCCCGGCCGGGCCGTACGGGTCGGGGACGAAACGCTCCGCGGTCGGCGCGGGCGAGCCCAGGTAGCCCCGGGCCAGGCCGTCGCCGCCGACGCAGAGCTCACCCGGCACGCCGACGGGGACGTGCGCGCCGTACCCGTCCAGCACGTACACGCGGGTACCGGAGAGGGGGTGCCCCACGGTGGGCCGCCTGGACGCCTCGGCGGGGTCGAGTTCCCCGGCGGTGGCGATGATCGTCGTCTCGGTGGGCCCGTAGCTGTTGACGAGGGTGACGCGCTCGCCGTGCGCCTCGTACCAGGCGGCGAGCGCCGGCGCGGGCAGCGGGTCGGCGCCCAGGATCAGCAGGCGCAGCGCCGCCGGCCAGGTGATCCGGGCCGCGACCAGCTCCTGCCAGTACGAGGTGGGCAGGTCCATCACGGTCAGCGACGCGCCCGCGGGGGTGCGCAGGAAGTCGGGCAGCGGCTCGTCCGGGGCGAGCACCAGCTCCGCCCCGGAGGTGAGCGCCGGGTAGACCTCCTCGGCGTGCGTGTCGAAGCCCACCGAGGCGAACTGCAGCACCCGGTCGCCGGGGCCGACGCCGTACTCGGCGCGCATCCACGCCACGCGCGCGTCCAGCGCGCGCCGCTCGACCTGGACGCCCTTGGGACGGCCGGTCGACCCGGAGGTGTAGATCACGTACGCCAGGTTCGCCGGGGCACCGCGGGCCGGGACGACACGGGCCGGGACGACATGGGCCGGGACGACATGGGCCGGGACGACACGGGCCGGGACCCGGTCGCCGCCGCCGCTCCCGGCGGCCGCGCCACCGGTGGGCGGGCCGTCGGCGACGCCCTCCAGCGGGATCACCGGCACCTCCCCGCCGGGGACGTCGTCCCTGGGGGGCGATCCGGGCGGACCGTCCTGGGAGGCGGGCGGGTCGCCGGGGGAGAGGGACGGGTCGCCCTGGGAGAGCAGCAGCGCGGCCCCGCCGTCGCGCAGCATCCAGCGCAGCCGCTCGGCCGGGTAGGCCGGGTCCAGGGGCAGGTAGGCGCCGCCCGCCTTGAGCACCGCGAGCAGCGCCACGACCAGTTCGAGGCCGCGCCGGGCGCGTACGGCGACCACGGTCTCCGGCCCCGCCCCGGCGGCGGCCAGCCGCGCGGCCAGTCGCGTGGCGCGCTCGTCCAGCTCGGCGTAGCTCAGCCGGCGGTCGCCGTGGGTGACCGCGGGCGCGTCAGGCGCGAGCCGGGCCCGCTCCTCGAACAGCCCGGCCACCCCGGCGGCCGTGCCGGGCGGCCGGGCTGCGGGCCCGGCCGTTCCGGCGCCGCAGGAGGCACCCGGGAGAACACCCCCGGAGGGAACGCCGCCCGAAAGGACGTCCCCCGGAGGAACGGCGCCGGTGGGACGGGCGCCGGTGGACAGCGACGCCGTGACCGCCGGCAGCCGGTCCTCGGGCAGCAGCATCGCGGCGCGCAACCGCGAGAGCGGGATGTCGGGGTCGCCGGCCACGGCCTCCAGGACGCGCTCGTAGCGGCGCAGCATCCGGGCCATCGTGTCCGGCTCGAACAGGTCGGCGTTGTAGGACAGCAGCGCGTACAGCGAGTCCGAGCGCGGCGTCACGTCCAGCATCAGGTCGAACTTGGCCTGCCGCGCGCCCGGGTCGAAGACGCCCGTCTCGACGCCGGGGATGGTCAGCTCGGAGGCCTCCCTGTCCTGCATCACGAACATCGCCTGGAACAGCGGCGTGGTGCTCAGGTCCCGCTCCACGTTCAGCTCGTTCAGGAGCCGCTCGAAGGGGATGTCCTGGTGGGCGAAGGCGTCCAGCACCGTCGACCGGACCCGGCCGAGCAGTTCCCGGAAGGCCGGGTCGCCCGACAGGTCGGCGCGCAGCGCCAGCGTGTTCGGGAAGAACCCGACGACGTGCTCCAGCTCGGGACGCTCCCGCCCGGCGATCACCGATCCCACGCACACGTCGTCCTGCCCGGAGTGGGCGCCGAGCAGCGTGTGGAAGGCGGCCAGCAGCACCATGAACGGCGTGCACCGCTCGTCCCTGGCCAGCCGGTCCAGGCGGGCGGTCAGCTCGCGCCCGATGCGCCGCGCCGCGTAGTCGCCGTTGGACGAGCGCACCGGTGACCGGGGCCGGTCGGCGGGCACGTCCAGCACCGGCACCCCGGCCAGGCGCTCGCCCCAGTAGTCGAGCTGGCGGCGCACGCCCTCCTCGTCCAGGCGCTCGCGCTGCCAGGCGGCGTAGTCGGCGTACTCCAGCACCGGCTCGGGCAGGTCGGCCTCGCGGCCCTCCAGGTGGGCGCCGTAGAGGGTCGCGAACTCGCCCAGCAGGATCTTCAGCGACCAGCCGTCGGCCACGATGTGGTGCAGCACCACGCACAACACGTGGTCGTTCCCCGACAGGGTGATCAGGTGGACCCGCAGCAGCGGCCCGGCCGCCAGGTCGAACGGCCGGTTGGTGAGGTCGGCGACCAGCTCGGTCGCGCGGTCCTCCCGCTCGTCGGCCGGCAGGCCGGACAGGTCGATCAGGTCGGGCTCGACCGGCACGGGCGGCCCGATCTCCTGCACCGGGCTGCCCTCGCGCGCGGTGAAGCGGGCGCGCAGCGTGGCGTGCCGCTCCACCAGGCGGCCCAGCGCGTGCCGCAGGGCCTCGACCGAGACCCGCCCGCGCAGCCGCTGCACCATGAACATGTTGTACGAGGCGTCGGCGGGGTCGAGCTGCTGCAGGAACCACAGCCGTTCCTGGCCGAAGGAGAGGGGCGCCGGGCCGCCGCCCGCGCGCCGGGGGATGCCCGGCGCGCGCTGCGGCGACGGCTGCCGTCGCATCCTCTCCTCCAGCGCGGCGCGCTGTTCCGGGCTGAGCCGGGCCAGCCTCGCCCTCAGGTCACTCATGCGCGGGATCCTCCAGCGACGCCAGCAGCGCCTCCATCTCCCCGTCGTCCCCGTCGAACTGCGACTCCAGGACGACGAGGGCGTGCTCGGCGACCGTGGTCGCCTCGAAGCAGCGCCGCAGCGGCATCTCCACGCCGTAGGTCTCCCGGTAACGGGTGACCAGCAGCACCGCCAGCAGCGAGTGGCCGCCGAGCTGGAAGAAGTCGTCGTCGGCGCCGATCCGCTCGCGGCCCAGCAGCTCGCCCCACAGGGCGCTCAGCTCGGCCTCCAGCGGGGTGCGCGGCTCCACGTAGGGGGTGCCGAGGTCGGCGCGGCCCGAACCGGTCGGCGCGGGCAGCGCCCCCCGGTCGAGCTTGCCGCTGGGCCCCAGCGGGACGTCGTCGATCGCGACGAACGCCTGCGGGACGAGCGCGGCCGGCAGCTTCTTGGCCAGGGCCTTGCGCATCTCGGCGGTGAGCGCCGCCGCGTCCCCCGACCAGTCGACGTAGCCGACCAGGCCGCGCCCGCCGGGGGCGTCGTCGCGCAGCGCCACGATCGCCCGGCGCACCTTCGGGTGCTCGGCGATCAGCGACTCGATCTCGCCGAGCTCGACCCGCCAGCCGTGCACCTTCACCTGGTCGTCCAGCCGGCCCAGGAACTCCAGGTTCCCGTCGGCGCGGACCCGCGCCAGGTCGCCGGTCGCGTACAGCCGCGAGCCGGGCGGCCCGTACGGGTCGGGGACGAACCGCTCGGCGGTCAGCGCCGGGCGCCCGGCGTAGCCGCGCGCCACCTGGACGCCGCCGATGTGCAGGTGCCCGGGGACGCCGACCGGCAGCGGCCGGAGCGCCTCGTCCAGCACGTGCAGCCGGTTGCCCGGCATGGGCGTTCCGATGGGCAGCGTGGGCAGCTCCCGCAGCGCGTCCGGGCTCTCGCCCGGCACCTGCCAGGCGGTCACGTCGACCGCCGCCTCGGTCGGCCCGTACAGGTTGTGCAGCTCCACGCCGGGCAGCCGCTCGAAGAACCGGGCCGCGACGCGGGGCGGCAGCTCCTCGCCGCTGCAGATGACCCGCCTGAGCGACCGGCACGACTCGATGCCGGTCTCCTCCAGGAACAGCGCCAGCATCGAGGGCACGAAGTGCACGGTGCTCACCGCGTGCGCCTTGATCAGGTCGCGCTGGTGGGTGGGGTCGCGGTGCCCGCCCGGCCGGACCGGCACCAGGGACGCGCCGGTGACCAGCGGCCAGAAGAACTCCCAGACCGACACGTCGAAGCTGGTCGGGGTCTTCTGCAGGACCGTCTCGCCGGAGGTCAGGCCGAACCGGCGCTGCATCCAGGCGAGCCGGTTGACGATGCCCCGGTGGGTGTTGACGACGCCCTTGGGACGGCCGGTCGACCCCGAGGTGTAGATCGTGTACGCGGCGTCGTCCGGTCCGGTGACCGGCGGCGGCGACCCCGCCGGCTGCGGCCCCCACGACTCGGGCGCGTCCAGCAGCACCGGCTTGACGGCGCCCTCGGGGAGCAGCTCGCGCAGGTGGCGCTGGGTCAGCATCACCCGGGCGCCGCTGTCGGACAGCATGAACGCCAGCCGCGACGGCGGGTACTCCGGGTCGAGCGGCACGTAGGCGCCGCCCGCCTTGAGCACCGCGAGCAGCGCCACGACCAGCTCGGCCGAGCGCTCGGCGCAGACCGCGACCGGGCTTCCCCGGCGCACGCCGATCCTGCGCAGCCAGTGCGCCAGCGCCCCGGCCCGCTCGTCCAGCTCCGCGTACGTCAGCGTGACGTCGCCCGCGACCACGGCCGGGGCGTCCGGGGTCCTGGCCGTCTGCGCCTCGATCAGCGAGGTCAGCGTGGCCTCCGCGCCCGGCGTCCCGCCGTCCCCGATGGCGTCGGCGGCGTCGGCGGCGTCGGCGGCGCCGCCGGTGCCGCGCAGGTCCCGCAGGTCCTCCAGGTCCCCGGCCGTGCCGAGCGCGAGGACGTGCTCGCCCTCGGCCGGGGACAGCAGCGGCAGCGCGGAGATCGGCGTGTGCGGGGCGGCGATCGCCGCCTCGACCACCGTCTCCAGGCAGGACGCGAACCGCTCCATGGTGGGCCGGTCGAACAGGTCCGTGCCGTACTCCAGGCGCAGGTGCAGCCGCCCGTCGCGCATGTTGATGTCGAGCTGCACGTCGACCTTGGCGGTCCCGTTGGCGATCTGGCCCTCGTTGGTGTCGACGGCCAGGTTGAACATCACCTGGTAGATCGGCGGCACGCTCAGGTCCCTGGTCGGCTGGAGCGCCTCCACCAGCCGCTCGAACGGCAGCTCCTGGTGGTCCAGGGCCTCGGCGACGGTGTTGCGCACCCTTCCCACGGCCTCGGCGAACGTCGGGTCGCCCGACAGGTCCGAGCGCAGCGCCACCGCGTTGACGAACATGCCGATGACCGGCTCGGTCTCCGGCAGCAGCCGTCCCGCGACGGGGGTGCCCACCACCACGTCGTACTGCCCCGACCAGCGGGCCAGCACGGTCGTGAACGCGGTGAGCATGACGGTGAACAGCGTCGAGTTGAGGTCCTTGGCCAGCCGCTGCACGCCCGCCGAGGTCTCCGGGGAGAACGCGGCCAGGTGCATCTCGCCCCGGAAGCTGCGGCTGCGCGGGCGCGGCCGGTCGGCGGGCAGCGCCAGGTCGGCCGGGATGCCGGCCAGCCGCTCCCGCCAGTGCGCCAGCTCCTGCTCCACGAACTCGCCGGTCAGCCGTCCTCGCTGCCAGACGGCGAAGTCGGCGAACTGGATGGGCACCTCGGCCAGCTTGGGCTCGCGACCCTCGCCGATCGCGTCGTAGCACTCCTCCAGCTCGTTGACGAAGATGTGGCTGGAGACGCCGTCGAACACGGTGTGGTCGAACACGCAGACCAGCCGCAGGTCGTCCTCGCCCATCCGCACGTGCCGCAGCCGCCACAGCGGCGCCCGGTCGAGGACGAACGGCGCGACGCCGTCGCTCTTGGCAAGGCGGGCCAGCTCGGCCTCGCGCTCGTCGGGCGGCAGGTGGGTCAGGTCGGTCTCGGTGAGCCGCACCGGCGGCACCGTGCCGTCGACGATCTGCATCACCTGGCCGTCGCGGAACTCGAAGACCGTGCGCAGCACCTCGTGGCGGCGCACCACCTGGGCGATGGCCGCCTCCAGGCGGCGCGGGTCGACCGGCTGGCGCGCGGTCATCGGGATGACCATGCCGATGTTGTAGACGGCGAGCTCGGGCTCGAAGCGGGCCAGGAACCACATCCGCTCCTGCCCCGAGGAGGACGGGAAGACGTCCTCCACCTTTCCGGTCATCCCGCGCCCCCGGCTTGCATCGCCTCGCGCAGGCTGCGCGGGCGCATGTCGGTCCAGACCTGCTCGATGTGGGCCAGGCACTCGTCCTTCGTGCCGGTGAAGCCCCCGTCGCGCCAGCCGGCCGGGTTCTCCCGGTCCGCCGGCCAGATGGAGTACTGCTCCTCGTCGTTGAGGACGACCTTGGTGTCGGGAAGGGAATCGCTCACTGCTGCTCACTCCTGCGGGGGAGGCGGGGGATGGAGGTCTGGCCGGGGGCCGGGGTGGTGGTGTCCGCCGCGGGCGCGGCGGCGCGTGCCTGTTCGATCAGCGAGGTGACGCCGGCCACGGTGGGCTCCTCGAAGAGGCTGCGCATCGGCAGCCGTACGCCCAGCTCCTTGCGGATGAGGGCGATGAGCTGCACGGCGATCAGCGAGTTGCCGCCGAGCTCGAAGAAGTCGTCGTCGACGCCGATGCGCTCGCCGCCGAGCACCTCGCTCCACAGCCGGGCGATGGCGGTCTCGACGTCGCCGCGCGGCGCCACGTAGTCGTCGTCGGCGTGGCCGGGACGGGCCGGACGGTCGGACACCGCGGCCGGGTCCAGCTCCGTCTCCACCGTCTCCTGGGTGACCGACCCGACACCCGACAGGTAGTCGGCCACCGGCGTCGCGGCGATCACCACCTGCGGGCCCAGGGGGGTGGCCAGCAGCCGGTGGAAGGCCTCGGCGCCCTCGGCCGGGCGGATGCCGACCGCGTCGGGGCCGCCGGCGGTCGTCGCGACCACGCCGCCGCCGGCGGCACTGTCGCCGGCGGCGACCACGCCGGCCTGCTGGGAGTCGGCGTTGGCCGTCACCCCGGCCACCACCGCCTCGGTGTTGATGCGCCGCAGCACGTAGTCGGAGATCTCGACCACGATCGCGCCGTCGTCGTCGATGAGCGTCACGTCGACCGCCAGCACCTCGTCGGTGCCGCTGTCGCGGAAGCGCATGTGGCTCCAGAACGTGCCGGGCAGCCGGTCGACGACGGTGATGCGGCCGTAGCCGAGCGGCAGGTAGTGGCCGACGACGTCGATCCAGGTGAAGGAGGTCGCGCTGTCCAGCAGGGCCGGGTGCAGGCCCCAGCCGCCCAGGTCCTCCGAGAGCTCCGCGGGCAGCTCGAACCGCCCCAGGGCCTCGTTCTGGCCGATGTACCACTCCGTCATGTGGCCCCAGTGGGGGCCGAGCGTCAGCAGCCCGGACAGCGGCACGCCGCCCTGCTCCTCGGTGGCCGGGGTGCAGCGCTCGATGATCGCCGCCACGTCCGCCTGCCTGACCGAGGGGGCGTCGACCTTGGCGGCGGTGCCCCGCGCGTGGGTGCGCTGGGCGGCGCCGATGACGCTCTCCACCTGGAACTCCGCGCCGTCGGCCTCGGGGCTGAACGTCACCCGCACCTCGGCGAAGGCGCCGTCGGCCACCGAGAGCGGCTCGACGAACACCACGTCGCGCAGCTCGACCGCGCCCGTGCCGGGCAGCCCGATCTCGCCGGCGCTGCGCGCCAGCTCCAGGTGACCCGTGCCGGGCAGCACCGGCACGCCGGAGATGCGGTGACCGTCCAGCGCCCAGTGCGTGTCGGGCGACAGGCCGCCACCGGCCCAGCCGAGCCCCTCGCCGTCGGCCTCGTGCCAGGCCGACAGCACCGGGTGGTCGACGGCCCTGATCCGGTCGCCGCGCTGCAGCGCCACGAACCCGGCGGGGGCGGCGACCTCCGCCGCCATGCCGACCTCCAGCCACTTGCCCCAGTTGGCCGAGACGACGGTGGCCGCGCGCCAGCCGTGCTCGCCCCTGGCGTGCGCGTCGAGGAAGTTGTTGGCCGCGCAGTAGTCGACCTGGCCGAAGCCGCCCGCCACCGCGGTGATCGACGAGCAGAGCACCACGGCCTGCAGGTCGAGGTCGCCGAAGGCGTCGCGCAGCGCGAGTGTGCCGGCCACCTTGGGCGCCAGCACCTGCTCGGCGGCGGCCCGCTCCTTGATCTCGGCCATGCCGCCGCCGGGCAGCCCGGCGGCGTGCACGATCACGTCCACCCGGCCGAACGCGGCCAGCGTCTCCTCCCTGACCCGGCGCATGTCGCCGGCGGAGGTGACGTCGGCGGCCAGCACCAGGACCTCGGCCCCGGCCTGCTCCATCCTGCGGATCGCGGCGATCGCCCGCCCCTCGCGGCCGCCCCGGTGCGCGTCCCACGCCGCCCGCTCCGGCAGCCCGGTCCGCGACAGCAGCACCAGCCGCACCCGGGCGCGCGCCGCCAGGTCCTCGGCGAGGGAGACGCCGATGCCGCCCAGGCCACCGGTGATCACGTAGACCTGCCCGTCCACCGGGCCGGCGTTCCCGGCGACCGCCAGGGCCGTCTCGTCCTGGCCGGGACCGGCGTGGCCGGCCTCGGCCGCCACCGTCCCGTCCGCGGACGCCGCACCGGCCGCCGCGGCCTCGACCGCGGGCACCTCGAGCTGCTCGTAGCGTTGCGACCAGCGGCGGCCGCCGCGGATGCTGACCGTGGTCAGCAGCCCGGCCTCGTCGGTCTCGGGCCTGCGGCCCAGCTCGGCCGCGGCGTGCCTGACCCAGTCGCGGGCCTCCACGTCGATGTGCCGCACCCGCAGCCACGGGGTCTCCAGCGGCACCACGCGGGGGAAGCCGGCCAGCGTCGCGTGCTCGGGGCGGATCAGGTCGCCGCCGACGACGTCCTGCGCGCCCGAGGTGAGCAGGGACAGCTCCACCCCGTCGGCGGGCTGTACGGCGGTCAGCGCCTGCACCAGCGCCAGCACGCTGAAGAAGCCCAGGTCCTGCGCCTTCCAGGTCTCGTCGACCCCGGCGGCGGGCTCGGCCGCGACGGTCCAGGCGTGGACCACCCGTCCGGGCACCTCGCCGACGGCCGCCAGCAGCGCGTCGTAGTCGGCGCGCTCGGCCGGGCGAACGGTGTATCCGTCGCCCGAGGAGGCGAACTCCGCACCGGGCCTGACCTCGATCACCTCGGCGCCGCCCGCGCGCAGCGCGTCCACCAGGCCGGCCGAGCCCTCGTCGGCGAGGACCAGCGCGCGGGTGACCGGCGACAGCGGCGCCGGGCCGGGCGGCGTCTGCCGCCAGACGGGCACGCTGAACCAGCGGTCCAGCGGCAGGTCCTCCTCGACCGGCGCGGGGTTGGCCACGCCGCCGACGAACGCGCCGTGCGGGTCGGGGTCGATCCAGGCGCGCTGACGCTCCCACGGGTAGGTGGGCAGCGAGATCCGCCGGCCCTCCTCGCCGAAGGCCTCCAGCGCGACGCCGTGCGCCCACAGCGTGCCGACGGCCGCCGACAGCACCCGCACGTCGCCGCCGTCGTCCTTGGGGCCGGGCAGCGACGGCAGCGGCGCGACCGCGCCCGGCGGGTTCTGCGCCCGCGCCAGCCCGGAGAGCTGCTTGCCGGGACCGCACTCGATCATGATCCAGTCGCCGTCGGCGAGCAGGGTCGCCACGCAGTCGCCGAACAGCACCGGCTCGCGCATGTGCCGCGCCCAGTACGACGGGTCCGTCGCCTCGGCCGCGGTGATCCAGGTGCCGGTCACGTTCGACAGGAACGGCAGGCTCGGCGCCGACCGCTCGACCCCGGCCACCAGCTCCCGGAACTCGCCCAGGATCGGGTCCATCATCTCCGAGTGGAAGGCGTGCGAGGTGCGCAGCTCCATCCGGCCGATGCCCTCCTCCTCCAGCAGGGCGGCCAGCTCGGCGATCGTGTCCGGCGGGCCGGCCACCACGCAGGTGCCCGGGCCGTTGACGGTCGCCACCGACACGCCGTCGGGCAGCATCGGCCCGATCTCGTCCGGCGCGAGCTGCACGGCGAGCATCGCCCCGGCCGGCATGCTCTGCACCAGGCGGCCCCGGGCCGCCACCAGCCGCAACGCGTCCGGCAGGCTGAACACCCCGGCGACGGTCGCCGCGACGTACTCGCCGATGCTGTGGCCGATCATGCCGGCGGGCTCGGCGCCCAGCGAGCGCCAGAGCGTCGCCAGCGCGTACTCCACGGTGAACAGGGCCGGCTGGGTCAGCGAGGTCTGCCGCAGCCGCTCGTCGGCCTCCTCGCCGCGGGCGAAGATCAGGTCGCGCAGGTCCTCGCCGAGCTCGGCCCGCAGGATCTCGGCGCACTCGTCGACCGCGTCCCTGAAGACCGGCTCGGTGCGGTACAGCTCGGCGCCCATGCCCGCGTACTGCGAGCCCTGGCCGGAGAACAGGAAGGCCGGACGGGGGGTGCGCCGGGAGGTGGCGCCGGCGATGAGCCGCTTGGGGTCGCGCAGCGCGGCGACGGCGTCGGCGACGCCGGAGGCCACCACCGCGGTCCTGCGGGAGAGCTCCCTGCGCCCCACCCGAAGGGTGTGGGCGACGTCGGCCAGGTCGGCCTCGGGGTGGGCCTCCAGGTGCGCGGCCAGCCGCTCGGCGGCGGCGGCCAGCGCCGAGTCGGTCCTGGCCGACAGGCGCAGCAGGTGCGCCGGGCGCGGGTCGCGCTCCTCGCGGGCCGTCCTGGGCGCCTCCTCCAGCACGATGTGCGCGTTGGTGCCGCCGATGCCGAACGAGCTGACGCCCGCCCGCCTCGGGAAGCCGTTCGGCTCCCACTTGGTCGGCGACGCCGCCACGTAGAACGGGCTCTGCGCGAAATCGATCTTGGGGTTGGGGCTCTCGTAGTGCAGCGTGGGCGGGATCAGCCCGTTCTCCAGGGCCAGCACGGCCTTGATGATGCTGGCGATGCCCGCCGACTGGCCCAGGTGGCCGATGTTGCTCTTGACCGAGCCGATGCCGCACCACTGGGTGTCGTCGGTGTCCTGGCGGAACACGCTGCTCAGCGCCGCGACCTCGATCGGGTCGCCCAGCGCGGTGCCGGTGCCGTGCGCCTCGACGTAGGTGATGGTGCGCGGGTCCACCCCGCCGACCCCGAGCGCCTGGGCGATGACCGCGGCCTGGCCGTCCATGCTGGGCGCGGAGAAGCCCACCTTGCTGGCGCCGTCGTTGTTGATCGCGTTGCCCAGGATGACGGCCCGGACGTTGTCGCCGTCCTCGATCGCCTCCGACAGGCGCTTCAGCACGACCACGCCGCCGCCGCTGCCCCAGATCGTGCCGGCGGCCTTGGCGTCGAAGGCGCGGCAGTGACCGTCGGGGGAGACGATGCCGTCCTCGTCGTAGACGTAGCCCTGGCCCTGCGGCAGGTCCAGCATGGCGCTGCCGGCCAGGGCCATGTCGCACTCGCCGTTGCGCAGCGCCTCGGCCGCGACGTGGATCGCGACCAGCGACGTCGAGCACGCCGTGTGCAGCGTGTAGCTGGGACCGCGCAGGTCCAGCTTGTACGACGACAGGGTGGCGCAGTAGTCGACGTGGTTGCCGACCATGACGGCCAGCCAGCCCGCGTTGGCGTGGGCCTGCGCGTTGCTCCTGATGTTGATCCACTGGTAGAAGTCCGAGCCGGAACCGGCGTAGACGCCGATCTCGCCCGGGTACCGGAACGAGTCGTAGCCGGCGTCCTCCAGGGCGGTGTGCGACAGTTCGAGGAAGAGCCGGTGCTGCGGGTCCCGGATCTCCGCCTCCCTGATCGACATGCCGAAGAACGCGGCGTCGAACCCCTGGTGGTCGTCGAGCATCATCGCGGCCGGCACGAAGTCCGGGTCGTCGAGGATGTGGTCGGGCACGCCGAGCGCGCGCTGCTCCTCGCGGGTGAAGTGGGTCAGTGACTCGACTCCGTCGGACAGGTTGCGCCAGAACTGCCTGGCGTCCCCGGCTCCCGGCACGCGGCACGAGAGGCCGATGATCGCGATCGGTTCGACGGTGGGCTCCTCGGCCATGCGGGGGTCCCTTTCTTCCTTGCTGGGCGCGGTCGGCGCCGGTGCGGGGGGTGGTGCGGTCGTGGACGTCATGTGCGCCGGCGACGTCGGGGACGTCGGTGACGCTGTGGACGCCGGGGTCCGGGACCCCGGGCCGACCGGTCGTCGGCCCGGGTCCGGTTTCGGAGGCGGCAGGGTTTCAGCTCGGTTTCCGTGAACGGTCCTTGAGGCGGTCTCGCCGGACGGCGAGGCGCCGGGCGGCGCGGTCGAGGCCGGGGGTGGGGCCTCCACCGTCCAGGTGCGCGGCGAGCGCGCGGATGGTCGGATGGCGGAACAGGTCGACGATCGGGATCTCCCTGCCGAGCGCCGCGCCCAGGCGGGCCTGGACCGCGGCGATGGCCAGGGAGTGACCGCCGATCTCGAAGAAGTTGTCCGCGGCGCCGACCCGCGGGACGCCGAGCACGGCCCGCCACACCTCGGCCACGGCCCGCTCGGTGGGGCCCGACAGCTCGCCGCCCGCACCGTCGTCCTGCCGGACGGCGGGACGGCGCAGCGCGGCGCGGTCGATCTTGCCGTTGGGGGTCAGCGGCAGCGCGGGCACCACGATCACCTCGGAGGGGATCGCGTGCTCGGGCAGCGCCGCGCGCAGGTGCTCCAGCAGCCGCTGCGGGGCCAGGCCGGGCCTGCGGGGCACAGCGTAGGCGAGCAGCACGGTCTCGCGCCCCTCGCCCCGGTCGGCCACCGCGGCGGCGGCGCGGACCTCGGGGTGGGCGGTCAGCGCCGCCTCCACCTCGCCCGGCTCCACCCGGAAGCCGCGGACCTTCACCTGGTCGTCGCGCCGCCCGGCGATCGTGACCGTCCCGTCCGGGTTGAGCCGGCCCAGATCGCCGGTGGCGAACGAGTCCCCGGTGAAGCGGAGCCGGGTCAGCTCGGGGTCGAGGTAGCCGGTCGCCAGGTTGGCGCTGCGCACCACCACCTCGCCCAGCTCGCCCACCCCGGCCCGGCCGCCGTGCCGGCCGAGGACGACCAGCTCGCTGCCCTCGATGCCGCGCCCCGCGGGGACGGGCTCGGCGCTCGCGCGCGGCCGCTCGGGGATCTCGTACCAGGCGTGCGCCTGCGGCGTCTCGGTGGTGCCGTAGAAGGCGACCAGGCGGGCCGAGGGGGCCAGCCGCCGCAGCCGCGCGGCGTCGGCGTGGGTGAGGCGGTCGCCGCCGGTCGCGATCAGCCGGACGTCGGGCAGCACCGTGCCGGTACCGCAGAGCATCCTGGCGAGCTGCGGGGTCAGGTGCAGCACGCCGACACGGTGCTCGCGCAGCCATCCGGCCAGCCGGGCGGGGTCGCGCAGCAGGTCCTGCTCGGGCATGAGGAGCCGGGCGCCGGTGGCCAGCGGCACGAACAGGTCGCGTAGCGCCGGGTCGTGCGCCAGGCCCGAGAGCAGGGCGAAGCGGTCGTCGGGGGTCACCGCGAAGGTGGCGGCGTACCAGGCGACGAAGTGCGCCAGCGGGCCCTCGCCGGTCAGCACCGGCTTGGGGTCGCCGGTGGTCCCGGAGGTGAGCGAGAGGTACCCGCGCCCGCCGGCCCCCGGCAGGACGGTCCCGGACGGGCCGGTCCCCGGCAGGGCGTCCTCGGGCAGGGCGTCCTCGGGCAGGGCGTCCTCGGACGGTACGGTCCCGGGAAGGACGATCTCCGGCAGGCCCGGCAGGGCGGGCGCGCCCGGGCAGCGCAGCGCGGCCACCGCGCCGGCGGCGGCCGCCTGGCGCGACAGCACCGGCTCGGGGTGGGCCGGGTCGAGGATCACCCAGCGGGCCCCGGAGGCCAGCACCCCCAGCAGCAGGCCGGGAAGCTCGGGAACCCGCGCCGCGAGCACCGCGACCGCCTGCCCGGGCTCGACCCCGGCGGCGCGCAGCGCCTCGGCCGTGCGCCGGCGCAGCGCGACCAGCCCGTCGTACCCCACGGTCCGGCCCGCGCCCTCCACCACGACCTCGGGACGCAGCGTCTCCAGCGGTCCCGGCCCGTCCCAGGCCGGCAGCTCGGCCGGCGGCTCCGGCTCGGACAGCGCGGCCAGGCCCGCCGCCTCGGCGGGACGCTCCAGCAGGCCCGCCAGCAGGTGCCGGTAGGAGGCCAGCAGGGCCTCGATCCTGGCGGCCGAGAACAGGTCGGGGTTGTAGACGAGCTGCAGCGCGTAGCCGTCGCCGCGCTCGCTGACGTACATCGTCAGGTCGAACAACGCGCCCGGCAGCCCGGCGGCCAGCGCCTCGGTCACGCACCCGGGCAGGTCCAGCTTGGGCTCGGCGAAGTTGTACATGTTGAACATGACCTGGGTCACCGGGTTGCGTCCCAGGTCGCGGGGGACGCGCAACGCCTCCACGACGCGCTCCAGGGGCACCTCGCCGTGCGCCACCACCCGGGCCAGCTCGTCGCGGCAGCGGGCCACGTCCTCCTCGAAGGAGGAGCCGGGGTCCTGGCGCAGCCGCAGCGGCAGCACCCGCACGCACATGCCGATCGTCGACTCGAACGCCACGTGCCCCCGGTCGGCGTACGGGGTGCCGACCACCAGGTCGCCCTGCCCGGACAGCCGGGCGAGCAGTTCGGCGAACGCGGCCAGCAGCACCGGGTACGGGGTGACCCCCATCCGCAGGGCCAGCTCCCTGACACGCCCGCCGACGGCCGCGTCGACGTCCGCTGTCAGGAGCGCTCCAAAAAAGGTCTGCACGGGGGGGCGGGGGGCGTCCCTGGGCAGGTCGAGGACCATGGGCGCGTCCCTCAGGTGCTCGCGCCACCAGTCGACGGCCTCGCCGTTCGAGCGCTCCCTGGACCAGGCCACGTAGTCGGTGAACGCCGCCCCGGCCGGTCCCGGATCGGCGCCCCGGTAGGCGGCGCTCAGGTCGCGGTAGAAGACGTCCTGGGACCAGCCGTCGAAGACGACGTGGTGGACGGTCACGGCGAGCACGTGGTCGTCGTCGGCCAGCCGCAGCAGCCTGGCCCGTACCAGCGGCCCGGTCTCCAGGTCGAAGCGCGTCCGCGCCTCGCGCTGCAGCAGCCTCTCCAGCGCCTCCTCGGGGGAGGGGTAGGCCGAGAGGTCGTCGAGCGGGAGCGGCACCTCGCCGGGCGGGGTGACCGAGACGTGCGGCACGCCGGCGCGGGAGGCGATCCGCCAGCGCAGCGCCTCGTGCCGGGCCACCACGGCCTCCAGGGCGCCGCGGAGCGCGTCCGGGTCGAGCGGGCCGCGTACCCGTTCGGCCATCGCGATGTTGTGGGCGGGCGTCTCGGGGGCGAGTCGCTCGACGAACCACATGCGCCGCTGCGCGGGCGAGAGCGACGGTCCCTCCGTGCCCGTCGTGCCCGTCGTGCCCGTCGTGCCCGTCGCGACCGGGGAGCCCGTCGTGGCGGGGGCGCCGGTCGCGTCCGGGGCGCCGGTCGCGTTCGGGAGGGCGGCGCCGGTGCCGCACGGGGGTGCCTGCTCGACACCGGACGACAGGGCGCCGTAGGTGCGGGCAGCGTAGACGTCCTCGACCGAGACCTCCCGGCCGAGCTCGGCCCGGATGGCGGAGACCAGGCGCATCGCCCGCAGCGAGTGCCCGCCACGCTCGAAGAAGTCGTCGTCGGCGGCCGGGGCGGGGGCGTCCAGCACCCGCGCCCAGATACCGGCCAGGCCGGCGGTCCCGGCGGTCCCGGCGGCCTCGGGGGAACCGGCGGTCCCGGGGGAACCGGTGACCGGCGCGGCGGATCCCGTGGCGGTGGTCTCCCCGGCCCGCCCGGTGTCTCCCGCGTCCGCGCCGCCGGCGGTCCCGCCGGTGCCG
Source organism: Streptosporangium sp. NPDC023615 (assembly GCF_040640155.1). NCBI lineage: Bacteria > Bacillati > Actinomycetota > Actinomycetes > Streptosporangiales > Streptosporangiaceae > Streptosporangium > Streptosporangium sp. NPDC023615. Next base: position 109,118 of record NZ_JBFABE010000017.1, on the reverse strand, counting down.
CGCGCGCCGTCGTCGGCGAGACCGGTGCCGCCGGTGCCGCCGGTGTCGCGGGGGAGTGCCCGCAGGGCGGCCAGGTCGACCTTGCCCGAGGAGTTCAGCGGCAGGACCGGGACGCGCACCACCCGGGTGGGCAGCATGTACACCGGCAGCCGGCGCGCGCAGTGCTCGCGCAGGGCGGCCTGTCCGGGCGCGTCCAGCGGCGCGACGTAGGCCACCAGTTCGCCGGGGGCGTCGACCACGGCCTGCGTCACCCCGGGGTGGGCCCGGACGACCGACTCGACCTCGCCGATCTCGACCCGCTGACCCTGGATCTTCACCTGCCGGTCCAGCCGCCCCATGAAGGCGATCCGGCCGTCGGGCTGCCAGGCCACGTGGTCGCCGGTGCGGTACAGCCGCGCCCCGGGCGCCCGGGAGAACGGGTCGGGCACGAACCTGGCGGCCGTCATGCCGGGCAGCCCCAGATAGCCGCGGCTGACCTGCGGCCCGCCGATGTACAGCTCGCCGGGGACGCCGACGGGGCACTCGCGCATGTCCTCGTCCAGGATGTGCGCCCGGCAGCCGCGCAGCGGGTACCCGATGGGCAGCGACCGCTCCCAGGTACCCGACAGCTCGGTGCCGACCACGCACACGGTCGTCTCGGTGGGGCCGTACCAGTTGTGGAAGCGGGTCCGCGCCGACCAGCGCCCGACCTGCTCGGGGCCGGGCGGCTCGCCCGCGGTGACCAGGTCGCGCAGGTGCGGCAGCCCGGCCGGGTCGACCAGCGGCAGCAGCGCCGGGGGGATGAAGCCCCAGGTGACGTCGTGCGCCTCCAGGAACCGCTGGAGGCGGCCCGGGTCGGTCCTGTCCTCGTCAGGCACCAGCTGCACGCACCCGCCGACGGTGAGCGGGGTGAACATGTCGAGGACCGAGACGTCGAACCCGAGCGCGGAGAAGGCGATCGACCGGCACGTGTCGTCCAGGCCGAAGTGGGCCGCCGAGGCGGTGACGAAGGCCACCACCGAGGAGTGGTCCACGACCACTCCCTTGGGCCGCCCGGTCGATCCCGAGGTGTAGAGCACGTAGGCGGCGTTCCCGGGACGCACGCCGGAGCCGGCGGTACCGCCGCCGGCGCCCTCGTCACCGCCGCCGGTCGCGCCGATGGTCGCGCCTCCGGTGCCGGCCGTTGCGGCCGCGGTCGTTCCGCTGGTTTCGGTCGCGGTACCGCTCCCGGGTGTCGTATCTCCGGTTTCGGACGCCGTGGGGGTGGTGGTCCCGCTCACGGGCGCGATCGGTGTGACGGAGGGGGTGCCCGCCGGGGCGGTGGCGGTAATTTCGGACACGGTTCCGGTCGTCGAACCGATTTCCGGCTCGACCAGGGGCCGCCCGCACCCGGCCAGCAGCCCCCGGCCGCGGGCGTCGGCCACCACGACCGTGACGCCGGCGTCGTCGAGCACCTCGTCCAGCCGGCGGCGCGGGTGCGCCGGGTCGAGGGGGACGTACGCGCCACCGGCCATCATGATGCCCAGGGCGGCGACGGTCATCAGGGGAGTGCGCGCGGCGCAGAGCCCCACCCGGTCCTCGGGTCCCACTCCCAGCGCGCGTAACCGCAGCGCAAGGGCGGTGGCCGCGTCCATCAGCCCCCGGTAGGTGAGGCGGTTCCCCCACTGCCGGATCGCGGGCGCGGACGGCGTCCTTGCCGCCTGGGCGGCGATGAGGTCGCACAAAAGCGCCTCCGGAGCGGTGTGCGCCGGTCCGGCCGTCCAGGAGGCGGGAGCGGGAGCCGCCGGCGGCTCCGGAGAGGTGAACGGCCCTCCGGTCGCCGATGCGGACGACGAGTCCTCCCGCGTCGCTTCGAGCATCCACCCCCCATAGTCCCAAACAGGGTTTTTGCCCTGTCAAGTATTCACAAGCCTCAAGCCAGATCATTCCTAATGTTTGTGTCAGTGGGCAGTCAAGGGTTGAAAGTTAAACCTGTGTCGGAATGCCGGTTTCGGCTGTCCCCCAAGATCCCCAAGGGCATTGACCGTCCAGAATCACCGCAGGTCACAGTGCTTGGTTAGACGGAAGGTGACCGACCACTTCCCTCTGTCGCGAACAGGGGAGCCGGACGGTCACCTGACGTCATGGCGCGTTGACCGAAAGCAAGTGGCCGAAATGCCTATTTCGGCTGTCAGTTCACGACCCGGTCATCCCGGTCGTAGTCGTCGGCGATCCGCTCGGCCTCCTCGTCGGTCAGCCGGTCGATCTCGGCCGCCAGCGTCCCCTCCACCACCAGGGCCAGACGGCGGACCGAGCGCGTGTCGAACAGGGCGTTGAGCGGAAGGTCGATCCCCACCGCCGAGCAGATCCTGGCGACCACCTTGGTGCCGAGCAGCGAGTGCCCGCCGACCTCGAAGAAGTCGTCGTCGATACCGAAGCCCTTGCGGCCCAGCACCTCGCACCAGATCTCGTGCACCAGTTCCTCGCTCGCCGTGACCGGAGCCGCGGGCGGGGCCGTCGCGCCCGCCGCGGCACCGTCGGCGCCGGCGGGGGAGGGCAGCGCGGAGCGGTCGAGCTTGCCGTTGGGCAGCCGGGGCACCGGCCCCAGCGGCACGAAGACGCTCGGCACCATCGTGGCGGGCAGCCGCGACGCCAGGAACGCCCGCAGCTCCCCGGACGGCACCCCGCCCGCCACGCCGCCCGCCACGGCCGCGGCCTCCGCGCCGTCGCCGCCGTCGCCGCCGTCGCCACCGGTCACGGTGGCGGTCGCGCCGGCGGGGGCCATGTCCACGTACGCGACCAGTGCCCGGCCGCCGGGGGCGTCGTCGCGGACCGCGGCGACCACCCGGCGCACCCCCGGGTACGCCGCCAGCGCCGCCTCCACCTCGCCCAGCTCGATCCGCACCCCGCGCACCTTCACCTGGTCGTCGGCGCGTCCCAGGAACTCCAGGGTGCCGTCGGCCAGCCGCCGCACCAGGTCGCCGGTGCGGTAGAGCCGCGCCCCGGGCACCCGGGAGAACGGGTCGGGGACGAAGCGCTCGGCGGTCAGGCCGGGCCGCCCCCGGTACCCCCGGGCCACCCCGTCGCCTCCCAGGAGCAGCTCCCCGGCCACCCCGGCCGGTACCGGCTCCATCCGCTCGTCCAGCACGTACGCCGTCGTGCCCGCGACCGGCGTGCCGATCGACATCGACTCCGCGTCGTCGGGCACCCGGTAGGCCAGCGACCAGATCGTCGTCTCCGTCGGCCCGTAGAGGTTCCACAGCTCACCGGCGACCCGCCTGATCCGCCCGGCCAGCGCCACCGACAGGGGCTCCCCGCCGCTGAAGACGCGGGGCAGCCCGGCCGGCAGCCGTTCCACGATCTCCTCCAGCACCGACGGCGGCGCCTGCACGGTGGTCACCCCGGCCCGCGTCACCAGCTCGGCCAGCCCGCCGTTCCCGTACGGGGGAGCCAGCACCACCGCGCCCCCCGCGGTCAGCGGGCCGAAGATCTCCAGCGCCGCGATGTCGAACGAGAGCGAGGTCAGCAGCAGCATCCGCTCCCGCTCGGTGAAGCCGAACCCGGTGACCAGGTTCACCACCCCGCGGTGCGGCACCACCACCCCCTTGGGCCTCCCCGTGGAACCCGACGTGTAGATCACGTACGCGGGCGCGTCCGGGGAGAGCGGCTCCGGTTCCAGCACGGGCCCGCCGTTCATGGGCAGCGCGTCCATCAGGATCGCCGGGGGATGGTCCGGCGGCAGCCGCTCCACCATCGTCGAGCGGGTCAGCAGCAGCGGGCTGCCCGAGTCGGCGAGCATGAAGGCCAGCCGGTCCGCCGGGTAGTCCGGGTCCAGCGGCACGTAACAGCCGCCCGCCTTGAGCACCGCCAGCAGCGCCACGAGCAGCTCCGGGCCGCGCGGCAGGCAGACCGCGACCGGGGTCTCGGCCCGCACGCCGCGCTCGCGCAGCCGCCGGGCCAGCACGCCCGCCCGCCGCTCCAGCTCCCCGTACGTCAGCTCGCCCTCGCCCCAGACCACCGCGGGCGCGTCAGGCGCCCGCCCCGCCCGCTCGGCGATCAGCTCGTGCAGGCAGCGCTCCGGGTAGGAGGGCGCGGGCCCGTGCCAGGAGGACAGCACCCGCTCCCGCTCCGCGCCGTCCATCAGCGGCAGCCGCGACAGCGGCAGCCCCGGGTCGGCCACGGCGGCGCCGAGCAGCGTCAGGAAGCCCGACACCAGGCGGCGGATCGTCGCCTCGTCGTACAGGTCCGTGCTGTACTCGATCCAGCCCTCCAGCGCCCCCTCGGGGTTGTGCAGCTCCATCGTCAGGTCGGTCTGGGAGGTGCCGTTCCCGTACCGGCCGCGCCCGTCCACCGCGACCTGGTTGAACCCCACCTGGAACAGCGGCGTCCTGCCGGGGTCGCGCGGCGGGTCCACCACCTCCACCAGCTTCGCGAACGGCACGTTCTGGTGGTCGAACGCCTCCAGCACGGTGGTGCGGACCCGGTCCAGCGCCTCGGCGAACGACGGGTCGCCCCCCAGGTCGCTGCGGAGCGGCAGCGTGTTGACGAACATGCCGATCAGCCCGTCCAGCTCGGGCAGTTCGCGCCCGGCCACCGGGGAGCCCACCACCACGTCCGTGCGCCCGCTCCAGCGCGCCAGCAGTGCCGAGAACGCCGTCAGCAGCACCATGAACGGGGTGGTGCCCCGCTCCCTGGCCAGTGTGCCCACCCGCGCCGACAGCTCCTCGGGGACGGTGAAGTCCAGCGCGTCGCCCAGGTAGCTCAGCTGCGCCGGGCGCGGCCGGTCGCCCGGCACCTCCAGCGGGACGCTGCCGCGCAGCCGCTCCCGCCAGTAGGCCAGGTCGGCGTCGAGCTCGCCGCCGCCCAGCCGGTCACGCTGCCAGGCCGCGTAGTCGGCGTACTGGATCGGGAGCTCGGGCAGTTCCGGCGCGCGGCCCTCGCGCAGCGCCAGGTAGATCTCGGCCAGCTCCCGCGAGAACACCCCGGAGGACCAGGCGTCGAAGACCGTGTGGTGCATGACGCCCACCAGCCGCCGGCGCCCACCGCCCAGCGTCACCAGCCGCACCCGCCAGAGCGGGGCGGCGTCCAGGCGGAAGGGCCGGCGCGCGTCCTCGGCGGCGATCCGCTCGAACTCCGCCGAGGCCGCCTCGGGCGCCAGGCCCGACAGGTCCGTCCTGGCGAGCGCGGCCGGCGCCCGGCCCGCGATCGTCTGCACCACCCGCTCGTCGCGCAGCTCGAACGCGGTCCGCAGCGACTCGTGCCGGCCGGCCAGCGTCTCCAGCGCCCGCTCCAGCAGCTCCGGATCCACCGGTCGCAGAGCGGTCAGCTCCGAGACCCAGGCGATGTTGTAGACGGCCAGCTCCGGCATGAGCTCGTGCAGGAACCAGATCCGCTCCTGGGCGAACGAGGCGGGGAAGACGTCCATCACACTTTCTCCTTCAGGCATTCGCGGAGCTGCTCGGCGATCGTGGGCAGGGCGGCCGTCTCGCCCAGGGTGGCCAGCCAGTGCCACTGCTCCAGGGCGTGGCAGAGCCGGTACAGGGCCAGGCGCTCGGCCCAGTCGTCCGGCAGGTCCCCGTAGCCCTCCAGCAGGTGGCGCCGCAGCTCCTCGTCGCCCCTGACCGCGAAGTAGTCGGTCCGCGCCAGGTCCATCAGCGGATCGCCGCCCAGCGCGTTCTCCATGTCGATCACACCGGTCAGCCGCAGCGGCCCGTCCGCCGCGCCCGATCCGTTCCGGCCGTTCAGGCCGCTCAGGCCGTCGGCTCCGTTGAGGCCGTTCGCCCTGTTGAGGCCGTTCGACCCGGCCGCTCCGTGCGAGCCGTTCGCTCCGGTCGAGCCGTTCAGGCCGGCCGTTCCGTTCGAGCCGGTCGTTCTCTCGACCATCACGTTGCGTTCGTGGAAGTCGTAGTGGCACAGCACCGGCTCGGTGCAGCGCGCCAGCAGGTGCCGGTCGCGCCCGATCCGGGCGGTCAGCTCCGCGTGCAGCTCCGCCTCCCCGCCGAAGTCGACGAACTGCGCCAGCAGCGTCTGCGTCCGCGCGCCGAACCAGGCGTCGTTGGTGGGCTCCGTCGGCCCCTCGATCGGCCCGAAGGCCTCCACCCGCACGCCGTGGATCGCCCGCAGCGTCCGGCCCATCTCGCGGTAGAGCGGGGCGATCTCCTCGCTCGACAGCCCGGAGGACACCTCCGACAGCGGACGCCCGGCCACCTTCGTCATCACCGAGTACGGGTAGGGCAGCTCGCGCCGCGAGTCGTCCCAGTGGACCACCTCCGGGCACGCGGCGCCGCTGCCGCGCAGCAGCTCGTAGACGCCCACCTCCTTGTGCAGCCGGGCCGCCAGCACGTTCGGGTAGATCTTCACGATCAGGTCCCGGTCGGCGCACGCGACCTCGTACACCGCGCTGATCTCCCCGCCGGTGCGCAGCCTCACCCCGCGCACCTCCACGTCCGGGCACGGCCCGCGCAGCAGCGCCCGTGCCCTCTCCACCGGCAGCGGCATGGTGATCGCCTTGGCGAACGCCGGGGCGGTCCACGACACGCTCACCCGGTTGCCCGTCCGCTCGCGCAGGATCTGCGCGCCCACCAGGTCGTCCGGCGGCGCGTCGGGCATCTCGTCGTCGAACGTGGACAGCACCCGGGTGCGCATCGAGATCAGCACGTGTACCGCGATGCCAAGGCCGAGCACGACGTACATCAGCGCCACGCCGCGGCCGGGGCCGACGCCGATCACCGCGCCCACCGTCGGCGCCAGCGCCCCCTCGGGCATCATCAACGGGTTCAGCAGCCGCTCGCCCAGCGGCGCGACCACCGCCATCCCGATCGGCAGCGTCGACCACGACACCATCTGGTTGAGCGACTGCACCCGGCCGTGGAAGCGCTGCGGCACCTTGGTGTGGATGATCGTCAGGAAGGTGCCGTTGACGATCGACAGACAGCCCCACAGGCCGAACGCGCCGATCCCCACCACCAGCGCGGAGGGGTGCAGGCCGGTGATCACCGCGAACACCGAGAGCGCCAGCGTCGCCAGCAGCACCCCGCGCATCCGCCGCCGCCGGGGACCGCCCCACAGCGCGATCACCATGCCGCCGACCGCCCCGCCCAGCCCTCCGACGAAGGAGATCTGACCGGCGACCGTCAGCGTGGAGAACGACAGCACCAGCGGCGTGATCGACAGCAGCAGCGCGGCGAGCATCACGTTGAGCGTCGCGAAGTAGATCATCGCCGCCCGCAGGTGGCGGTTGCCGATCGACATCCGCAGGCCCTGCCTGATCTCCTTGGAGAGCGGCTCCCTGGGCGAGTGCGCCATCGTGTCCGGGAAGCGGATCACCAGCAGGGCGACCAGCACCAGCACGAAGCTCGCCACGTCGACCACCAGGATGCCGCCCAGGCCGATCGTGGAGAGCAGCGCCACGGCCAGCAGCGGCGCCGCGAACTGCGCGGTGCCGATCACCATCTGGACCACCCCGGCCGCGTGCCCCATGTACTCCTTGGGGACGAGCTGGGGGAGCGCGGTGGTGAAGCCAAGCCGCTGGAAGATCAACGCGATCGACAGGCAGGCCGTCAGCGGGTAGATGTGCCAGATCTGCAACGTGTCGGTCCAGAACAGCGCGCCCAGGACGAGTTGCGTGCCCCCGGCCATGCAGTTGCCCAGGATCATCATCGTGCGCCGGCTCGACCGGTCCACCAGCGCTCCGGCCAGCGGCGCGATCAGCACGCCCGGCATGATCGACAGCACCACGAACAGGGCGAAGTCCACCAGCGACCCGGTGGTCAGGTAGATCCACACCGGGATCGCGAAGTCGGTGACCGCGGTGCCCACCATCGACACGAGCTGGAACACCGAGACGATCAGGAACCGCCGCAGGCTGGGCGGTGGCGCCTTCCGCGCGGAGCCCGTGGAGCCCGCGGAGCTCGTGGAGCCCGGGGGCCTCGCGGCTCTCGCGGGTGTCGTTCTCGCCGGCGCGGTCCTCGTCGCCGGTGTCGTGGCCGTGACCGTGGTCGTCGTCGGTGTCGTGGCCGTGGCCGTCGTCGTGGCCGTCGCCGGATCGGCCTCCTCCGGCTCCGGGGAGCGGACGGAGACCTCCTCGACCCACCAGCCCGCCACCGGGCCGCGGGAGGGCCGGTCCAGGGTGTCCGCGGCCCCGTACCCGATGGCGATGTGCGTGTTGGTGAGGATCTCCGACAGCTCAGCCGCCCGATATTTCAGGAAATAGTGACCGGCTTCATCCAGGATCACCAGCGCGGCCGTGTCGCTCAGGAAGTGCCACTCACGGTAGCGCTCCAGGTAGTAGTCGGTCGTCGGGTCCTGCTCGCCCACCACCGAGATCACCGGCGCCCGCAGCCGCTCCACCCGCTCGGCCAGCGCCCGCGTGAAGATCTCCTCCGCGATCAGCGTGTCCTGTCGCTGGTTGCGCACCATGAACCGGACCTGCTCGTCGTCCAGCCCGGAGATGTCGGTGCCCATCGACTTCATCCGGTTCTCGTACACCCGGTCGCCGCGCAACCGGTCGTAGCGGGTCAGCCGCGCCAGCGGCCCGGCGATCCGCCCCCGGGGCCGGGCGAAGGGGAAGATCGCGCCGATGTACACCGCCTCCAGCGCGCGGCCCCGCGCCTCCAGCCGCCGCGCCACCTCCACCACCAGTGCCCCGCCGATGCCGCAGTGCCCGTACAGCGCCAGCGGGCCCTCCACGTTCGCCAGGATCTCCTGCACGCACAGGTCCGCGACCTCCTCGAACGGCCGGGTCTCCTCGTCCGGCAGCCCCGGGTCGTGCCCGGGGAAGGCCAGCGCGTGCAGCGCGCACCCGTCCGGCAGCGCGTCGGCCAGCGGCTGGAAGATCAGCGGGCTGCCGCCGCCGTACGGCACGCACACGTACGTCATCAGCCGCGGTCCCGGCGCGGTCAGCTCGTACAGCAGGCTCCGCGGCCCCGACGGGCCCGCGGGCCGCTCCACCAGCGCGGCCAGCTCGCGCACCGTCGGGTGCTTGAACAGGTCCATCACCCCGACCGCCCGGCCCCCGACCGTCGGCAGCGCCTTGCGCATCCGCGCCACCGCCTGGATCGCGACCAGCGAGTGACCGCCCAGCGCGAAGAAGTCCCCGTCGGCGCCGACCGACTCCACGCCCAGCAGCTCCCGCCAGATCTCGGCGATCGCCCGCTCCACCGGCGTCCGGGGCTCGGCCCCGGGCTCCGCCGTCTCGGCGGGCCGGCCCGGCGCGGGCAGCGCGGCGCGGTCCAGCTTGCCGTTCGGGCTCAGCGGCAGCGCGTCCAGCACCACGAACGCCGAGGGCACCATGTGCTCGGGCAGCGTCAGCTTCAACGCCCGCCGCAGCTCCGCCCCGTCCGTCGCCGCCCCGCTGCCCGCCCCGGCCGTCGGCCCGTCCGCCGCCCTGGCCGAGCCGGTCGCCGAGCCGGTCGCCGAGCCGGTCGCGCCGTCCGAGGCCGGGACCACGTACGCCACCAGCCGCCGGTCTCCGGGCGCGCCGTCTTCCCGTACCGTGATCACGGCCTCGCGCACCCCGGGCAGCTCGCGCAGCGCCGCCTCGATCTCGCCCGGCTCGATCCGCTGCCCCCGGATCTTCACCTGGTGGTCGATCCGCCCCAGGAACTCGAGGGCGCCGTCACGGCGGAGCCGCGCCAGGTCACCGGTGCGGTACAGCCGCGATCCCGGCTCCCCGAACGGGTCGGGCACGAACCGCTCGGCCGTCAGGCCGGGCCGGGCGTGGTAGCCCATGGCCACCTGCACCCCGCCGATGTGCAGCTCCCCGGGCACCCCGAACGGCACCGGGCGCAGATGCCCGTCCAGCACGTACAGCGACGTGTTCCGCACCGGATGCCCGATCGGCACCCTGTCGTCACCCGGACGGCACCGCCACAGGCTCACGTCGATCGCGGCCTCCGTCGGCCCGTACAGGTTGTACAGCTCCGTGCCCGGCAGCCGGTCGAAGAGCCGCCCGGCCACGTGGGCGGGCAGCTCCTCGCCGCTGCACACCACCCGCCGCAGCGACCCGCACGCCTCGACGCCCTCCTCCTCCAGGAACGCCGCCAGCATCGAGGGCACGAAATGCGTCGTCGTCACCTTCCGGTGCACGATCAGGTCGCGCAGGTACGCCGCGTCCCGGTGCCCGCCGGGACGGGCAAGCACCAGCCGCGCGCCGGTCACCAGCGGCCAGAAGAACTCCCACACCGACACGTCGAAACCCGCCGGCGTCTTCTGCAGCACCACGTCGTCGCCGGTCAGCCGGTAGACCTCCTGCATCCAGCCCAGCCGGTTGCGGATGCCCGCGTGGCTGTTGGGCACCCCCTTGGGCCGTCCGGTCGACCCCGAGGTGTAGATCATGTACGCCGCGTCCGCCGACGTCGCCGAGGCCGCCGACGGCTCCGGCGGCGTGCCGGGCCCGTCCAGCGGCTCGTCGAGCACCACCGTCACCACGCCGGGGCCGCCCGGGCCGTCAGGGCCGTTCGTGCCGTCAGGACCGTTCGTGCCGCCCAGGGCCGCGTCCCGCAGCTCGGGGAGCGTCTCCAGCACCGCCCGCTGTGCCAGCAGTACCGGCACGGCCGCGTCGGCCAGCATGAACGCCAGCCGCTCCGGCGGGTAGTCCGGGTCCAGCGGCACGTACGCCCCGCCCGCCTTCACCACGCCCAGCAGCGCCACCACCAGCTCGATCGACCGCTCCGCGCACACCGCCACCAGCGAACCGCGCCGCACCCCCAGCTCGCGGAGCCGGTGCGCCAGCCGGTTGGCCCGCGTCTCCAGCTCCGCGTACGTCAGGCGCTCACCCTCGAACTCCACCGCCACCGCGAGGGGCGTCCGCGCCACCTGCGCCTCGAACATCCCACCCAGCGTCGCCCCGTCCCGGTACGGCTCACCCGGCCCCGGCGCGCACGCCAGCACCCGCTCCCGTTCCTCGGCCGACAGGACGTCCAGTTCCGAGACGCGTGCGGCGGGGGTGGCGACGACCGCCTCCAGCAGCGTCCGCAACTGCGCGGCCATCCCCTCCACCGTGGACGCGTCGAACAGGTCGCGGTTGTAGACGAACAACCCGCCCATGCCGTCCGGCTGCTCGGTCAGGAACAGCTCCAGATCGAACCGCGTCGCCCTGGCCTCGAACTCGAACGGCTCCACCTCCAGCCCCGGCCAGCGCGCCGGCTGCCTGCTGCCGTAGCTCTGCAGCGCGAAGACCGTCTGGAACACCGGCGAGCGGCTCACGTCCCGCTCGACGCCCAGCTCCCCGACGAGCTGCTCGAACGGCAGCTCCTGGTGCTCGTACGCCTCCAGCGTGGTCCGCCTGACCCGTGCCAGCAGCTCCGAGAACGTCGGGTCGCCCGACAGGTCGGCCCGCATCGCCAGCACGTTCACGAACATGCCGATCACGCTCTCCAGCTCCCGGCGGGGCCGTCCGCCCACCGGGGAGCCGACCGCGAAGTCCTCCTGGCGCGCGTAGCGTCCCAGAAGCACCTGGTAGGCCGCGAGCAGCACCATGTACAGCGTCGCGTCGGACTCCCGGGCCAACCGCGTCAGCCGTTCCGTCAGCCCGGGGCTCAGCGAGAACCCCTGGGAGGCACCCGCGAACGTCTGCTCGCCCCGCCGCCGCCCGTCCAGCGGGAGCTCCAGTGGCGCCACCCCGGTCAGGCGCGACCGCCAGTACGACAGGCTCGCCTCCGAGGTGGGCCGCTCCCGCTGCCAGAGCGCGTAGTCGCCGTACTGCAGCGCGGGCGCGGGCGGTTCCTTCCCCGCGTAGCAGGCTCCCAGCTCCTCGGCCAGGATGTCGGCGGACCAGCCGTCCCCGCAGATGTGGTGAAGGGCCACCAGCAGCACGTGCTCCTGCGCGTCCTGGTCGTCCCCGGCCCCGAGGGCGTCGCCCGGGTCCCCGGCCCCGCGGACGTCACGGACGTCACGGACGCCGGGGGTGTCACGGGCTTCCGGGGCGTCGGGAGTTTCGTGGCCGTCGCGGGGCTCGCCGGCGTCACGGGCGTCACCGGCGTCCGGGGTGCCGTCCACCCGGACCAGCAGCACCCGCAGCAGCGGCCCGCACGACAGGTCGAACGGCGCCGCCGCCGCGTCGCTCACCAGCCGCAGCGCCTCCCGCAGGTCGGCCGCGCGGGCCCGCTCCAGCGGGACCTCCACCCGCTCCTCGACCACCGCCGACGGGCGGCCGTCCTCGTCGGACGGGAAACGGGTCCGCAGACTCTCGTGCCGGGCGATCACCGCCCCCACGGCCCGCTCCAGCGCCGCCACGTCCAGCCGGCCCCTCAGCCGCAGCGTCATCGGGATCGTGTACGCGGCGGTGCCCGGGGCGAACCGGTCCATGAACCACAACCGCTCCTGCCCGAACGAGAGCGGAGCCACCTGCCCCGCCGCCCGCCGGGGGATCGTGAACGCCGGATCCGGCGCGCGGCGGCGTAACCGTTTCTCCAGCAACGCTCGCTTGGCCTCGGAGAGCTCGGTGCTGCTGGGGGATGGGCCAGGCGAGGAGGTCACGCAGATCTCACTTTCCGCGGGGAGTCGGGCACGCTCCGCGGCGAGGAACGCGCCGGATCGCTACACGACCACTTCCCCTTCGTCGGGATAACTGACATCCATGCATATCTGCCGAAGCCAGTTGAGATCAACGAAAATCAGGATTGAAGTCACGATTCGTTCATGCGGTGTTCCGCTCGCGCGCCGTTCCCTTCACGCCGCGTCCCGTCCGTATCGCGTTCCGCTCACCCGCGAATCGTTCGCCCCGGATTCCCCCACGTCGCCCCGCCACCCGAACCCGCTCACCCCGCGACCCGCGCATGCCGCCCACCCAGCGACCCGCGCGTGCCGTTCACCCCGCGACCCGCGCGTGCCGGATCCTTCTCACGCCGGAGCCCCCTCGCGTGCGATCCTCCTCACGCGGGATTCGCCTCCCGCGCATCGGAGCCCGCGTACTCCCACGTGCGCAACGTGATCGGCCGCCCCTTCTCCTCCAGGGACACCGGTGGCGCGTCCGTCAGCCGGTATCCCGCCGCGCGGGCCACCGCCACGCTCGCGGCGTTGTCGTCCTCGATCTCCAGCAGCAGCCGGTCCACCCCGACCGTCTCCCGGGCGAACTCCGTCATCGTCCGGACGGCCGCCGTCGCCAGCCCGCGCCCGCGGTAGGCGGCTCCCACGCTGTAGCCGATCATGGCCATGTCCAGGCCCAGCTCCCTGAACATCAGCAGGACCTCACCGGCGGGCTCGCCCCCGTCCACGGTGATCGCCAACTGCAGGGACTCCCCGGCCACCCGCCGCTGCCGGGACCGCTCCAGGTAGGTCCGTGCCGCCTGCGGGCCGAACGGCGAGACCAGCGGCGTCCAGTAGGCCACGTCGGGATCGTCGAACAGCTTCGTCATCGCGTCGAGGTCGCCGTCCTCCCACTCCCGCAGCACCATCCCCGGGCCGCTCAGCCTCACGGTCTCCGGAAGGTTCACGGGGCGCCGCCCCGGGCCGTTCCCGTCCTCCGGGACGGTCCGGGCCTCCTGCTCCGTCCGGCCGTCTCCCACGGTTTCCATGCCGCCACCTCTCGTCAGGTCACTTTTCAAGCAACCTACCCGCCCCTGTCGGGAGCGTTCGCGGGCGTGGGTGGTCCGTGCCTCGGAGAGGTCTCGTGTCGTGGCCGGAGAGCGGGAACGGCCTTCCGGAACCGAGCCTGTCCGGGCTCTGAACTCCGGAAGGCCGCGGCCTTCGTCTTCCCGGGCCTTCTCGTCCGGTCCGGCGGGACCGGGTCGGCGTGTTCACCGCGCAGTTTTTATACCGCTGGTTCCAGAGGAATCACTTTCGCCCCGATTCGCGATTCGGCAAGAAGGGGCCCGGTGATTTCTCATACCCGTTCGGGGCGTGTTCGGGATCGCTCGTCGCCGCCGGGCGTGGGAGCGATTCCCAGGAGACCGAGACGGCCCGCCGCATGCCACCTCCGCCGGAATTTCACGGTGGTGTCATGGCCCATGAGGCCGCGTCATCCGTGTCCGAGGATCAGCAGGGCGTGGTCGTCGGCGCGCACGCGTCACACTCCGGCGGATATCCTGGCGCTCCGTAGTAGCACTTCTGTCGGAATTGCACTCGGCCGAGGATCGGGGCCAAGCCGCACCAGCAATGCCGGTAGAAGCCGGCGGCGTCGGCGCCGGTCCGTGGAACGAGCCGTTCGAGCATGTGGTCGCCGATCCTTTTCAGGGGATCGGCCAACCTCGTGAAACTTGCTCTCATCCTGGTCGAACCTTTCTTGTGTAGGTGTGAGCGGATCGAGATCTTGATGCCATGCAAGCACGGGTATTTTATTTAGTCAACGACCGTTCAATCTTGTGTTCCGGGCCTGTGGGGCGGTGAAATTCGCGGCCCGACCTGCACGCTGTCGGCCGGGAACCGTGTCTCTTCGGTCGCGACGGGCCTTGTTTTTCGTCCGCGAACTCCCAAGATGTGACCGGACGTAATTGAAAAGTGCTCCTCCGTGCGATCGGGGATACTTGCCGCCCCGGGAATTCGTGACCGCCACGACACCGCCGCCGGCGACTCGTCCCCGACGCCCTTTGGGGCGTGACCCGACGATCGGTGACCTCCGTCCGGACGAACGGACCGGCATCGCCCCTGCTCACCGTCACTTTTGAGCCGGCGCCCCGGTCGCGGTCATCCTTGTTTGTTTCGTCCCGTACGCCCTGAACCGGCGATGTGTTTTTTCTTCCGGTCCCATTGTGGCTTGAAATCGGATTCGTTGACATTGACGATTCGCGTGTGCTTGCATGGTCGGCGAGCATCCGGCCGATGCCTCGAATCATTCCAAGGAAAAAGGAAGAAGTGATTCCGGATGAACAATTCCCTCCAGGCGCTGGCCGCTCCCTTCAGAAGGGTTGGTGACCGGCTGATCGAACGACTCGTTCCTGGAACTTATGCCTCTGCGGCCGCGGGCTTCTACCAGTACTGCGGATGCGGTTACACCCCGTACCCCGGGGGGAAGGCCACTTACCGTAGGTTCTGTCAGTCGGCGAACAACTGTGGTCCCTGTGTCCAGACGACGGTGCCCTGCTGAGACCGTGAACAGGAGACCGTGAACGGGAGACCGTGAACGGCTCGCCGGCGACAACGTCCACATGGTCGTGAACGCTTGCGGAACTGAAATCCCACAGGTCTCCTCCCGGTGTCGCGACCTGGGCGCAGGGCTTCTTCGCCCGGCCCGCGGCACCGGGACCGGGCCGTCACGGAGCCGAGGCGGTGGTTTCTCCGCTCAGGCGCGGGCGCCGTCCTGCCGAGAAGCGGTGTGAAGGCCGTTGAGACGTCGTCCCGGCTGCCGTGCCACCCATGTGACGCGCCATTTCGACGAAATGAGAAAAGCCGAGCCCGGTCCATGCCGGCCGGGCCGCTTCGAAAAGATCGCGGGCACCGCTCGTGCCCTCGAGTGAACCGTGAGGAGACGCCGTGTCCTTCCTGATTACGGCCGTGGTGTTCGTCGGGTCGCTCGGCGTGCTGAACCTGATTCTCATGCTGGGGGTCATCAGACGGCTGCGGGAGCACACCGCGTTGTTGTCGGCCCGGGGGGACGATCCGTTCTTCATGGCCGCCGGTGAGGAGGTCGGTGAGTTCACCGCCTCCACCACGGACGGTGAGACGCTGAGCCGGGACCTGCTGAAGGACGAAACGCTGGTGGCGTTCTTCTCGCCCGACTGCCTGCCCTGCAAGGAGAAGCTGCCGAAATTCGTGGAGTTCGCACGGGCGATGGCCGGTGGGCGCGACCGGGTGCTGGCCGCCGTGGTGGGGGACGAGGACGAGGCGGCCGCGTTCGCCGCCGAACTCTCACCGGTGGCCCGCGTGGTGATCGAGAAGCCCGGTGACGCCCTCAACGCCGCGTTCAGGATCAGGGCGTACCCGAGCGTGCTGACGGTCGCTCCGGACGAGGGCGGGCGGCTCCTGGTCAGGAACGGCCAGGTCGAGCTGGATCGACCCGTCGCCGCGATATGAGCGAGGGAACGGCGGCCGGGGCGACCTCGAGACAGCGGATCATCGCCGCCTGTTCGCTCGCCGTGACGGCCGCGCCCCGGGCGCTCCTGGCGTACGTGGTGCTGTCGTTCGTGAGTGGTTCGCTGCCGGTGGCCGGCGCGTGGCTCACCAAGCTCGTCATCGACGCCCTCGTGGCCGGGGCCCCGCTGGACGCCCTGCTCCCGCCCGCCGCCGGCATAGGGGCGGTCGGCCTGGTCGCCGTGGTGGCGCCGCAGGTCACCCAGTACCTCCGGGCGGAGATGGACCGCGAGGTCGGCCTGGTCGCCCAGGACCGGCTGTTCGGCGCGGTGGAGCGCTTCGCGGGGCTGGGACGATTCGAGAACCCCCACTTCCTGGACCGCCTGCGGCTGGCGCAGCAGGCCGGGGGCATGGCGCCGAACCAGGCCGTCGACGGGATGCTGGGTGTCGGACGGGCGGCCGTCACCATCGCGGGCTTCCTCGGTTCGCTGTTCCTGCTGGCTCCGCTCATGACCGTACTGGTGCTGATGTCCGGGGTCCCGACGCTGATCGCCGAGGTCGCGCTGTCGCGCCGGCGGGCACGGATGGTCTGGGACGTCGGACCGGTCGAGCGGCGGGAGATCTTCTACGGTCAGCTCCTGTCCAGCGTCGAGGCCGCCAAGGAGGTGCGGCTGTTCGGCATCGGCTCTTTCCTCAGGAAGCGGATGCTGGCCGACAGGCGCACCGTCAACGCCGCGAAGCGGGCGATGGACCGGCGGGAGGTCCTCACCCAGTCGGGGCTCGGGCTGCTGGCCGCGGTGGTGTCCGCCGGTGGCCTGCTCTGGGCGGTCGCCGCCGCGCGGGCGGGACAGATCTCGGTCGGTGACGTCACCATGTTCGTGGCCGCGGTCGCGAGCGTGCAGGGCGCGCTGGCCGCGCTGGCCGGTGAGGTGGCCCGCTCGCACCAGGCGCTGCTGATGTTCGACCACCATCTCGCGGTGACCATGGCGGAACCGGACCTGCCGGTGCCCGCGACACCGTCCGCGCTGCCCCCGCTGCGGCGGGGGATCGAGCTGCGCGACCTGTGGTTCCGCTACTCCGACGACCACCCGTGGGTGCTGCGCGGTGTCGATCTCCACATCCCCGCGGGGAAGGCCGTCGCGCTCGTCGGGCTGAACGGGGCGGGCAAATCCACGCTGGTGAAGTTGCTGTGCAGGTTCTACGACCCCACCCGCGGCTCGATCTCATGGGACGGCGTGGACCTGCGGGAGGCCGACGTGGCGGAGCTGCGCCGGCGGATCGGCGCGGTCTTCCAGGACTACATGCACTACGACATGACGGCCGCGGAGAACATCGGGCTGGGCGATCTGGACGTGTTCGGCGACCTGGAACGCGTGCGGGCCGCCGCGCGGCGCGCCGGCATCCACGAGAAACTCGCCGGCCTGCCGCACGGCTACGACACCTTGCTGACGCGGATGTTCTTCAAGGAGTCGGACAAGGAGGACCCGGAGACCGGAGTGGTGCTCTCCGGCGGGCAGTGGCAGCGAATCGCGCTGGCCCGCGCGTTCCTCCGGGACAGGCGTGACCTGATGATCCTCGACGAGCCCTCGGCGGGACTCGACGCGGAGGCGGAGCACGACATCCACCGATCCCTCAGGCGGCACCGCGCCACCCGGACCAGCCTGCTGATCTCGCACCGTCTCGGTGCCGTGCGCGAGGCGGATCTCATCGTCGTCCTGTCCGACGGGCGGATCGTCGAACGGGGCGACCACGCGGGGTTGATGGCGACGGGTGGAGAATACGCACGGTTGTTCACGCTGCAGGCGTCCGGCTACCGGAACGAGGAAGCGGGCGAACCCACACCCTCAGGAGGACGATGACCACCGGACGAGGACGGACGACGCTCCGCCGCACCTCGGCGCTGTCGCTCGGCCTGGCGGCCCTCGCGGGTGTCGCGGCTCTCGCGGCGCTGAGACGCAGGCTGGTCGTGGTGACCGTGCACGGGGAGAGCATGGAGCCGGCCTACCACGACGGCGACCGGGTGCTCGTGCGCCGGGGCCTGACGCCCGCCCGGGGACAGGTGATCGTGGTGGAACGGCCGACCGTGGACGACCGGTGGTGCGACCCGCCGCGGCCGGCGGTCACGGCCGGCGCCGGGTGGACGGACGACCGTGACTGGATGATGAAACGGGTCGCCGCCCTGCCGGGTGACCCGGTGCCGTACGACCTGGTTCCCGCCCTCGCGGACGTGGCGGAGAAGGTGGTGCCACCGGGCAGGCTGGTCCTGCTCGGGGACAACCGGCGGGCCAGTTTCGACTCCCGGACGGTGGGCTACTTCCCCGCGGAACGCGTACTCGGCGTCGTCCTGCGTCCTTTGTCGAACGGCTCCGCCGGTGCGGCGGACCGAACCGGCTGACCGCCGGGAACAGAAGAACCGCCCGGCTGTTCGGCCGGGCGGCCCGAAGATTGTGCCCCGGGTGGGACTCGAACCCACACTGTACGGGTTTTGAATCCGCTCCCTCATGCCAATTGGGGTACCGGGGCAGTAATCCGGACGCATCCGAATTATCCAAAACGCCTGCCGTGCAGCCTAGCCGATGACGATCCTTTGACCGGTACCGGCGTGGTCCTAATCTAGCGGACGTCGGTACTCTCTTGCTCGTGAGTACGCAGCGGCGAGTGGTGATCGCGGAAGACGAGGCTCTGATCCGTCTCGATCTCAAGGAGATGCTGGAGGAAGAGGGGTATGCGGTCGTCGCGGAGGCCGGGGACGGGGAGTCGGCCGTCACGCTGGCGCTGGAGCACCGGCCGGACCTGGTGATCCTGGATGTGAAGATGCCCGTCCTGGACGGGATCTCCGCGGCCGAGCGGATCGTGTCGCAGCGGGTCGCCCCCTGCCTGATCCTCACCGCCTTCTCGCAGCGCGACCTGGTGGAGAGGGCGAGGGACGCCGGCGCGATGGCGTACCTGGTGAAGCCGTTCACCAAGTCCGACCTGGTGCCGGCGATCGAGATGGCGGTCAGCAGGCACCAGGAGATGGCCGCGCTGGAGCGCGAGGTGGGGACCCTCTCCGAGCGGCTGGAGACGCGCAAGCTGGTCGAGCGGGCCAAGGGCCTGCTGATGGAGCGGCACGGCTGGAGCGAGCCCCAGGCGTTCCGGTGGATCCAGAAGGCGTCGATGGACCGCCGGCTGAGCATGCGGCAGGTGGCGCAGATCGTGGTGGCCGACACCGGCGCGGGGGCGGCGGTCGCCGCGGACGGGGGAGCGGCCGGACCGGAGACGGACACGGGGACACCGGAGGCCTGACACGCGGACACCCCGGGCTTGACACGGGAGCACCCAGGGCTTGAGCGGCTTTTCCTGCTATCCGAGGCTTTTCGGTCACCCCCGCCGGGGAACCGTAATGTGCCCCCCGCGACGCGGTGCCGGGGGTCCGGTGTGGGGTTCCAGGTGCTCGGAGTGATCTCTGGGAGGCCGTAAGGTTGCCAGTGACCACGGCTTTTGTATCTGATAGCCGAAAAGGATCGGTGTTGTAACGAAGCGGTAACGGCGGGCCGTACTGTATCGACCCGTGACATCCGCTGGTTGTACTAACCGACACAACCCCTGGCCACCCGCCAGGGAGGGCATCTGTGAACCCGGGCCCGACGAAGGGCCGGGCGAAAGGAAGGCAACCTTGCGGCCTAAGACTGCACGCCTCGGTGGAGTGCTTGCCGCCAGTGTGGCGCTCACCCTCGGTCTCGCTGCCTGCGGTGGGAGCGACAGTGGTGCGGGAGCCACGCCGGCCGAGGGCGGCTCCAGTGCTGCCGCCTCTGGTACCGTCAAGATCGGCTTCATGGGTGACCTGACCGGCCCCAACGCCGGTATCGTCATTCCCCCGCGGAACGGCGCGAAGCTCGCCATCGACGAGTACAACAAGACCAACCCGGCCACGAAGATCGAGCTGGTCGAGTACGACAGCCAGGGAGACGCCTCCAAGGCGGTCGCCCTGGCGCAGAGGGCCATCAAGACCGACAAGATCGTCGCGATGGTCGGCCCGGCCTTCTCCGGTGAGTCCGCCCAGGTCGCGCCGGTTCTGGAGGAGGCGAAGCTGCCGAGCATCTCGGCCTCCGCCACCAACGCCGCCCTGTCGGCGAACGGCTGGAAGTACTGGCACCGCGTGCTTCCCAGCGACAGCATCCAGGGCCCCGGCATCGGCGAGTTCATCGCCACCGGCGTCGCGGCGAAGAACGTCTTCGTCATCGACGACAAGTCCGAGTACGGCAAGCCCCTGGCCGACGCGGTCCGCAAGACCCTCGGCGACAAGGGCGTGAAGATCACGAACGACTCGCTCGACCCGGCCGAGAGCGACTTCTCCTCGGTCGTCAACAAGGTCGCGGCGGCCAAGCCCGACGCGATCTTCTTCGGTGGCTACTACGCCGCGGGCGGCAACCTGCTCAAGCAGCTCCGCGACAAGGGCGTCAAGGACACCAAGTTCCTGTCCGGCGACGGCTCGCTCGACAAGGGCCTGATCGACGGCGCCGGCGCCGGGAACGCCGAGGGCGCCCTGGTCGGCTGCCCCTGCTACATCGCCACCCCGGACGTGACCGACGAGAAGGTCAAGGCCTTCGCCGACGCCTACAAGGCCGCCTACAGCGCCGACCCGGCCATCTACGCGGCCGAGGGCTACGACGCCGGGACGGTCTTCGTCAACGCGGTCAAGGAAGGCGCCGTCACCTCCGAGGCGATCAACGAGTTCATCGCCAAGGTGGACTTCGGCGGGGTGTCCAAGCAGGTCAAGTTCGAGGCCAACGGTGAGGTCTCGGCCAAGGACATCTACATCTACCAGGTCAAGGACGGCGTCATCGGCCTGCTGGGCAAGTCCACCGAGGCCAAGGTGGGGTAAGGCCGGCGCTACAAGATGAGTAGGTAGCCGACGCGCCGGGAGCGGGAACGCCGCGATGCGTTCCCGCTCCTGTCGTACTCTCAGCGAGATCCACGAGATTCCACTGGGAGCGGCGTGCTACCCGATAGTGCAGGCGACCCCCGCTAGAAGTGGTAAACCCTAGTGCTCAATGACTTCATCAATCAGTTCTGGCCGGCGACGATCGACGGCCTGTCCTTCGGGTCGATCTACGCCCTGATCGCGCTCGGCTACACCATGGTGTACGGCGTGCTCCGGCTGATCAACTTCGCGCACTCCGAAGTTTTCATGATCGGCACCTTCGGCGCGATGCTCGTGCCGTTCGTGTTCGGCATCAACTCGCCGCTGACCGGCATCGCGCTGGTCGGCCTGATCGCGGCGATGATCCTGGCCGGCATGCTCGCCTCGGCGGGCACCGCGGTCGCCCTGGAGCGCATCGCCTACCGGCCGCTGCGCCAGCGCGGCGCGTCCCGGCTGGCGGCGCTGATCTCGGCGATCGGTGCCTCGATCTTCCTGCAGGAGCTCTTCGCGCTCCTCGTCATTCCCAACGTGTTCAACCGTCCCGAGCAGGGCCGCATCCAGATGGGCCTGCCCCGCATCATGGAGCGGAGCGAGCTCTTCTCCGTCTTCGGTTTCGGGGTCCGGGTCGACCAGGTCTTCGTCATCGTGGCCGCGGTCGGCATGATGATCGTGCTGGACGCCCTGGTGAACCGCACGAAGGTCGGCCGAGGAATCCGCGCCACCGCGCAGAACCCCGAGGCCGCCGTCCTGATGGGCGTCGACATCAACAAGGTCGTCCGGATGACCTTCCTCGTCGGCGGCGCCATGGCCGGTGTGGCCGGCGCGCTCTACCTGATCTCGTACGAGAACACGAACTACTACATCGGATTCCTCTTCGGTATCAAGGCGTTCACCGCGGCGGTCCTGGGTGGGATCGGTAACCTGCGCGGGGCCCTGGTCGGTGGAATCACGCTGGGACTGGTGGAGAACTACGGGGCCATCTTCTTCGGCTCCGACTGGAAGCACGTGATCTCCTTCAGCATCCTCGTCTTGGTCCTGATGTTCCGCCCCACCGGAATCCTCGGTGAATCACTCCAGCAGGCGCGCGCATGAACCAGAAGAAACTCCCGACGGGCCTTCGCAGCGGTCTTGGCAACTTCGGTGACGCCATGCACGAACGTTGGCTGAAGACCCCCGGCTGGCAGCGCTGGATCCTCTACGTGGCGTTGATCATCGGGGCTCTGCTCCTGCCCTCCGAGAGCCTCGCGCCCGTCATGTCGCCCTACACCGACTGGGCGAGCATCCTGTTCTTCCCGATCGGGACGTACGTGGTCCTGGCGATCGGCCTGAACGTGGTGGTCGGCCAGGCCGGCCTGCTCGACCTCGGTTTCGTCGCGTTCTACGCGGTGGGCGGCTACGCGATGGCGTTGCTCGGCACCCGGCTCGGATGGAACTTCTGGGTCATCCTGGTGGTCGGCATCGCCATCTGCGCGCTGTCGGGCCTCACGCTGGGCGCTCCGACGCTGCGACTGCGCGGTGACTACCTGGCCATCGTCACGCTGGGCTTCGGTGAGATCATCCGCATCACGGCCCGCAACACCGACGAGATCGGCGGCCCGAACGGCGTCCGCGGCATCCCGCACCCGCCGAGCGTCGAGGACTTCCAGCTGTTCGGGATCAACTTCTCCGAGGTGTTCGGGGTCGATCCCTTCAAGTACGGGGTGCTGGACCCTCGGCCCTACTACTACCTGCTGGTCGCGCTGGCCGTCATCGTGATCATCCTGGTGAAGCGCTGGGAGAAGAGCCGGGTCGGGCGTTCCTGGGCCGCGATCCGCGAGGACGAGGACGCGGCCGAGGTCATGGGCGTGCCGACGTTCCGCTTCAAGATGCTCGCCTTCGCCATCGGCGCCTCCATCGGCGGCGCCATGGGCGTGCTCTGGGCGGCGAAGTCGATCTCGATCAACCCGAACGACTTCCAGTTCCTGCTCTCGGCGACGATCCTGGCCGCGGTGGTCATGGGCGGCGCCGGCAACCTGCCGGGCGTCATGCTGGGCGCGTTCGTGGTGGCCTGGCTGCCCGAGCGGTTCCGCGGCCTGCAGGAGTACCGCATGCTGATCTTCGGTGCGGTGCTGATGGCCCTGATGATCTTCCGTCCGGAGGGTCTGCTCCCGTCACGCCAGCGCAAGGCGGAGCTGCAAGAGGGATCAGGCGGGATGGGTACGCTCGGAGCCGAGGTCCCCGGGCCCGAGTCGCACGGTGAGGAGGTGGCTTCCAAATGAGCGCCGACGTCAATCCCGGCGGTACGACCGCAGAGCCTACCGGGGCGGGGCCGCAGTCCCCGTCTCCGGCGAGGGCGGGTCGCGACATGCTGGAGCTGAAGAACCTCGTCATGCGGTTCGGCGGCGTCACGGCACTGCGCGAGGTGAACCTGACCATCAAGGAAGGGGAGATCTTCGCGCTGATCGGCCCGAACGGCGCCGGCAAGACCACGGTCTTCAACGTGGTGACCGGCGTCTACCAGCCGACCGAGGGCGAGGTCCGCTTCCTGGGGGACCGGATCGACGGCGTCAAGCGCTTCAAGATCACCAAGCGGGGCATCGCCCGTACGTTCCAGAACATCCGGCTGTTCCACAACATGACGGCCGTCGAGAACGTCATGGTGGGCGCGGACGCGCACCACAAGGCCGGCATGGTCAGCGTGGCGCTGGGGCTTCCCTGGCACCGCAGGGCCGAGCGGGACGGGCGCAGGCTGGCGACGGAACTGCTCGACTTCGTGGGCATCTCGCACCGCGCGGACGAGCACGCCAAGAACCTGCCCTACGGTGACCAGCGCCGTCTGGAGATCGCCAGGGCACTGGCGACGAACCCGAAGCTGCTGCTGCTGGACGAGCCGGCCGCCGGTATGAACCCGGCGGAGAAGGTGGCGCTGCAGCAGCTCATCCGGGACATCCGCGACGCGGGCCGGACGATTCTCATCATCGAGCACGACATGAGCCTCATCATGGGCATCAGCGACCGCATCGCGGTGCTGGACTTCGGCCAGAAGATCGCCGATGGCCTGCCGGACGAGGTGCGGAACGACCCCCGGGTCGTCGAGGCGTATTTGGGAGCTCCCGCCGATGCTTCTTGAGGTCAAGAACATTCGTGTCCACTACGGCAAGATCGAGGCGCTCAAGGGCATCTCGGTCGAGGTGAACCAGGGCGAGATCGTCACGCTCATCGGTGCGAACGGGGCCGGTAAGACCACGACCCTGAAGACCATCTCGGGCCTGCGCGGTCTGTCCTCGGGGAGCATCTTCTTCGACGGCCAGGACATCAGCAAGATGCCCGGTCACAAGCGGGTCATCGCCGGTCTCGGGCAGGCGCCCGAGGGCCGGGGCGTCTTCCCCGGCATGACGGTGTACGACAACCTGCTGATGGGCGCCTACACGCGCTCGGGCGACCTGTCGGGCGACCTGGCCGAGGTGTTCGAGCTCTTCCCACGCCTCGCCGAGCGCAGGACGCAGATGGGCGGCACGATGTCCGGCGGCGAGCAGCAGATGCTCGCCATCGGCCGCGCGCTGATGGCCAAGCCCAAGGTGCTGCTGCTGGACGAGCCGTCGATGGGCCTGGCCCCGCTGATGGTCCAGCAGATCTTCTCGATCATCGAGGAGATCAACCGCCGTGGCACCACGGTGCTGCTGGTGGAGCAGAACGCCCAGCAGGCGCTGAGGCTCGCCCACCGCGCCTACGTCCTGGAGACGGGGTCGGTGGTCAAGAGCGCGAACGCGGACGTGCTGCTCAACGACCCGGCCGTGCAGGCCGCCTACCTGGGCGGCGGCGCGGAGGCCGCCATCGTCACCGGGGCGAAGGCCACGCCGGCCTCCGCCGCGGTCCCGCCGTCGGGCTCGTCGCCCGCCCCGGCCCCCGCTCCGGCCTCGGGCGAGCGGGACGTCACGGGCGAGCGGGACGCGACGGACCGGGACGTTCCCGGCCGGGACGTCCCGGGGGAGCGGAGCTGACCCGCTCCGAAGCCCCTCTCGCGTGACCGGGACGGTCCCGCCACCCGGCGGGCCCGTCCTCCCGCGGCCAGGACAGGTCAGGGAACGGCAGGGAACGGCAGGGAACGGCGCCGTGACCCTCCGGACCACGCCGGGGCGCGGTACGGCGGGGTGGGGCGCGGTACGGCAGGGGCCTCAGGGCAGCGGTACCTGCGCCCCGTCGGTGCCGCCGGTCACGCCCAGCGGCGGGTCGCCGAACAACCGGATCGCCGCGACCTTCGCCTCCTTGGGAATGTCGTACCAGAGGTCCATCTCCACCCTGACCTGGGCGCCGAGCGAGAACGTCTCGGGCTGGCGCTTGATGGCCTGGGCGAACTTGTTCGGCGCGTGGGAGGTGCCGTCGGCGGCGACGAGCCTCTGCAGCCCGGCGTCGAAGCGCGAGTTGGTGCGGCCGGTGTTCTCCACCACGACCCGTACGACCACGTACTGGCCCTTGGCCTGCCACTCGGCGTGGCTGCCGAAGAAGCCGCTCAGGCCCTTCTGCAGGCCGATCACCTGGAACCGGGTCTCCCCGTCGACCACCGGGGCGGACCTGACCGGGATCTCGCCGGGCCGGACCGGGCGCGGCGGGAGGTCGTAGGTCGGCGTGGGGCTGGCCGAGGGGGAGGGGGAGGCGGACGCCCCCCGATCCGCCCCGGTGCAGCCGGACATCGCGACGACGGCAAGGACGGCACCGGTCAACGCTATTAGGGGGTTGCGCACACCGGGCAACGTAACCGAGATCGCCGCCGGAGTTCAACGGCTCGCCCGCGTGGCATCGACGATCCGGCAGGTGCCCCGTCCCCGGACGCCCCGGCGGGCAGGGTATTGACTCGGCATGCTTTGGATGTAGTTATTGTCCGAATTGTGTCGTAGTGGTGATCTGCATGGTCATGCAGGTGATGCAGCATCACCTGCACTGAGGTATCCATACAAGACGCGACATTGACCGTAAGGAGGCCTTCGTGGGCCTGAGTTTTGTTTCCCGTCGTGCGCTCGCCGTGGGCGCCATGGTCGCCGCCGGCGCGCTCGGCCTGTCGGCCTGCGGTAGCGGCGAACCGACCACGGCGAGCCCGAGCGGTGGTACCTCCGCGGACGCGGGCGCGGGCGCGAGCGCCCCGGCCGCCTCCGGCGTCAAGCTCGTCAAGCCCGGCAAGATCACCACTTGCACGAGCCTGCCGTACCCGCCCTTCCAGGCGGCTGACAACACCGGCAAGGTCGTCGGTTTCGACGTCGACATGGTCGACCTGGCCGCCAAGAAGCTCGGCGTGACCCAGGAGATCGTGGACGTCAAGTTCGACGTGATCAAGAGCGGCGCGGCCCTCAACGGCGGCACCTGCGACATCGCGGCGGCCGGAATGACGATCACCGACGAGCGCAAGGCGAACCTCGACTTCGCCAGCCCCTACTTCGACGAGGTGCTCGGCATCCTCGGCAAGAAGGGCGCGGGCGTCAAGAGCCTGGACGACGTCAAGGCCAAGGGGCTCAAGCTGGGCGTGCAGACCGGCACCACCAGCCTGGACCTGGCCAAGGAGAAGGGGCTGGCCGCGACCGAGTTCGACGACGCGGGCAAGCAGGTCCTGGCCCTGCAGTCCGGTCAGGTCGACGTGGTCCTCCAGGACCTCCCGGTCGTCAACGACTGGCTGAAGACCAAGACGGCGATCTCCGACAAGTTCGAGCTCGGCGACACCATCGTCAGCGGCAACCAGTACGGCTTCGCGGTCAAGAAGGGCGGCAACCCCGAGCTGCTCAAGGCCGTCAACGAGGCGCTGGCCGAGGGCATCGCCGACGGCACCTGGGCGGCCTCCTACAAGAAGTGGATCGGCTCCGACCCGGTCTCCACTCCGGCTCCCAAGTAACCCGAGACGTCCATGTCCACCACCACGACGAACGAGCCTCCCCCCGTCGCGACCCCTCGCGGCGGAGGGGGTCTCAGCCCGCGCAAACGCCGAAGGATCATCCTCGGCGTCCAGTACGCGATCGTGCTCGTGATCCTCGGGCTGATCATCGCGACCGTCGACTGGGCCACGATCCGGGAGCACTTCCTGGACGTGGAGGCCGCCAGGCAGATGCTGCCGATGCTCTTCACGGTCGCGCTGAAGAACACGATCATCTACACCCTCAGCGCCTACGTGATCGGCTTCGTGCTCGGCCTGGTGCTGGCCCTGATGCGGATGTCCTCGGCCGCGCCCTACCGGTGGGCCGCGCTCATCTACGTCGAGATCTTCCGGGGCCTGCCGGCCCTGCTGGTCCTGCTCCTGATCGGGTTCGGCATCCCGATCGCCTTCCAGGGACTCCAGTTCCCCGGTGACGTCTACGGCAAGGTCGCCGTGGGACTGGGCATGGTCGCCGCCGCCTACATGGCGGAGACCTTCAGGGCGGGCCTGCAGGCCGTCCCGCGCGGTCAGATGGAGGCCGCCAGGACGCTGGGCATGTCGCACACCCGCGCCATGGTGTCGGTCGTCATCCCGCAGGCGCTGCGCCTGGTGATCCCGCCGCTGACCAACGAGCTGATCCTGCTGTTCAAGGACTCCTCGCTCGTCTCCGCGCTCGGCATCACCGCCGCGACGATCGAGCTCACCAAGCTCGGCTCGGACGCGGCGATCAACAGCGCCGACGCCACGCCCTTCGTGGTCGCGGGCCTGACCTACCTGATCATCACGGTGCCCCTGGGCATCGTCGTACGCCGCCTCGAGGCCCGTCAGACGAGAGGACGGTGAACCGGCGATGAACCGGCACGCGGTGGAGATCCGCGACCTGCACAAGTCGTTCGGCCAGCTCCAGGTGCTCAAGGGCATCGACTTCTCCGTCGACACGGGCCAGGTCGTCTGCGTCATCGGCCCCTCCGGCTCGGGCAAGTCCACGCTGCTTCGCTGCGTGAACCTGCTGGAGCAGCCCACGGCCGGCAAGGTGTTCGTCGAGGGCGTCGAGCTGACGGACGTCGACGTCGACATCGACGCGGCCCGCCGCCGCGTCGGCATGGTCTTCCAGCAGTTCAACCTGTTCCCGCACATGACCGCGCTGCAGAACGTGATGATCGCCCAGCAGCGGGTGCTGAAGCGGGGCAGGGCCGAGGCCGAGCGGATCGCCCGGGAGAACCTGGAGAAGGTCGGCGTCGCCGAGAAGTGCGACGCCTACCCGGCCCAGCTCTCCGGAGGCCAGCAGCAGCGGGTGGCCATCGCCCGTGCGCTGGCGATGAACCCGGCGCTCATGCTCTTCGACGAGCCCACCTCGGCACTGGACCCGGAACTGGTCGGGGACGTGCTCACGGTCATGCGCAAGCTGGCCGAGGAGGGGATGACCATGCTCGTGGTCACCCACGAGATGGCCTTCGCGCGTGACGTGGCCGACCGGGTCGTGTTCATGGACGGCGGCGTGATCGTGGAGGACGGCCCCGCCGAGCAGGTGATCGGCGCCCCGACGCACGAGCGCACGAAGACCTTCCTGCGTCGTGTCCTCGACCCGACCCACACCGACGCCGGTGACGCCGGTGACACGGGGAGCGCCGGGAACGCCGGGAACGCCGGGAACGCCGCCCGGCGGGCGGACGGTGTCCCGCGCGACGCCTCACGCGACGCCACCGCCGGCACGCCGGCGGCCGGGGCGGGTACTTCGGATACGCCTTCCGGTGCCCCGGCGGGTGCGGGGCCCGGCGCCTCGTCGCCCGGTTCCATGCCGGGCGAGGGCTGACCCCTCGGGCGGACGGCCCGGCCGGCACCGGGCCGTCCCCGCGCGCCGCGGTCCTCACGCGCCGCCGTTGCCGCGCGCCGCGTCTCCGGCGTGCCGGGGGATCCTCGGCCCGTGGAGAGCCCGCCGGAACACGGAAGGGTTCTCCGGCGTGTCGAGATGCGTCAAGGGGTGGGAGGGGTTGGGAGGGGCCGGGTGGATCCCGGCCGCCCCACGATCCCGGCGAGCCCGGGGAAGACCTTTGGCGCCATACGAAGCTTCCCCGACCCCGTACGTTTTCTACTCGGCCTTCCCGCGGGCGTCACCGTCACCCACCGTAGCGGACCGGTCGCTCGGAGAGGGCAAAAAGGCGGTCCGAATATGATCGAGTACGAGATGTGATCAGACGTCCGCCGCCCCCTGACGTCCGTCGCCTCCTTGAGGCCCGCCGCCCCTCGGGTGCCCGCCGCCCCTCGCGCGTCCGCCTCCTCAGGCGTCGCGGAGCATGCAGGTCAGGCGCGAGCTGCACACCCTGCGCCCCCGCTCGTCGACGATCTCGATCTCGTACGTGGCCAGCGTCCGGCCGCCGTGCACCCGGGTGGCCACGCCGGTGACCAGGCCCGTGGTGGCCGAGCGGTGGTGGGTGGCGCTGATCTCGACGCCCATCGCGATGCGCCCCTCGCCCGCGTGCATCGCCGCGCCGGTCGAGCCCAGGGTCTCGGCCAGCACGCAGGACGCGCCGCCGTGCAGCAGGCCGTAGGGCTGGATGTTGCCCTCCACGGGCATCGTGCCGACCACCCGTTCGGGGGAGGCCTCGGTGATCTCGATGCCCATCCTGTCCACGAGGGTGTTCCGGTGCATGGCGCCCACCCGTTCCCGGGTCGACCGCGCGGACTCGTCGGGGTCTGTCATGGTCAAGGGGACGTCTCCTGTCGAGCGAGGCCAGGCTTTCTGTCGTAGGAGGAGACTAGGCTTTCGCTGTGCCGAAGAGCGAAGCGACCCCCACTCGTCCGTGTCTCCTGCTGCTGGACGGTCATTCACTGGCCTACAGGGCGTTCTACGCCCTCCCCGAGGAGAACTTCTCCACGAGCACGGGCCAGAAGACCAACGCCGTCTACGGGTTCACCTCGATGCTGGTCAACGTGCTCAGGGACGAGCGGCCCACCCACGTGGCGGTCTGCTTCGACCGCTCCGAGCCCACGTTCCGCCACGAGGAGTACGCCGACTACAAGGCGGGCCGGAGCGCGACCCCCGACAGCTTCCGCAGCCAGATGAGCCTGATCCACGAGATGCTCGACGCGCTGGGCGTGCCGCACCTGTCGCTGGCAGGCTACGAGGCCGACGACCTGATCGCGACCCTGGCCACCCGCGCCTCCGCGCAGGACATGAGCGTGCTGATCGTCACCGGCGACCGTGACGCGCTGCAGCTCGTGGACGAGAACGTGACCGTGCTGATGACCCGCGTCGGCATCAGCAACATGACCCGCTTCACCCCCGAGGCGGTGCTGGAGAAGTACGAGCTCACCCCGGCGCAGTATCCCGACTTCGCCGCCATCCGCGGCGACTCCAGCGACAACCTCAAGAACATCCCGGGCGTGGGCGAGAAGACCGCGGCCAAGTGGATCCGCGAGTTCGGCTCGCTGGAGGCGCTGGTCGACCGGATCGACGAGATCAAGGGCAAGGTCGGCGACAAGCTCCGCGACCACCTCGACCAGGTCCTGATGAACCGGCGCCTCACCCAGCTCGTCCGCGACGTCCCGGTGGACCGCGAGGTCGGCGGCCTGTCGCTCGGCAAGCCCCACCGCGAGGAGATCGACAAGATCCTCGACACGCTGGAGTTCCGCGGCGAGATCCGCGACCGGGTGCTCAAGACGGTCGCCTCGACCGAGGCCACCGGCGAGGCCGAGGAGGGCTTCGAGATCGAGGTCGTCGTCCTGGGGCCCGACGAGGTGGCCCCCTGGCTGAGCGCCCTGCCCCGGGGCCGCGCCGGCCTCGCCTTCCGGGGGACCTACGGCAGCGGCACCGGCCGCATCGACGGCATCGCCATCGCGGCGGCGGGAGCGGCGGACGAGACGGGAGCCGGCGCCGGGGCGGGAACCGATGCAGAGGCCGGCACCGGCGCGGGAGCCGAGGCAGGCGCCGGAGCCGGGGCCGCGAGGCGGACGGGCGGGCGGGCCGCGTTCGTCGACCCGGCCACGCTGACCGAGGCGGACGAGGCGGCACTGCGCGCGTGGCTGGCCGACCCCTCGATCCCCAAGGCCGTGCACGACGCCAAGGGGCCGATGCTCGCGCTCTGGGCGCAGGGCATGGAGCTGTGCGGCCTGAACTGCGACACCGCCCTGGCGGCCTACCTCGCCACGCCCGGGCAGCGCTCGTTCCCGCTGGAGGACCTCGTCCGCGTCTACCTCAGGCGCGAGCTGCGCAGCGAGGCCGACAATGGCGGCCAGGCCAGCCTGTTCGACGACGACGACGCCGACGGCGCCCGGGAGCTGGCCCTGCGGGCGATGGCCGTCGGCGAGCTGGCCGACGCCCTGGAGGCGTTCCTGGAGCCGCTGGGCGCCATCCACCTGCTGCGCGACGTGGAGCTCCCGCTCGTCACCGTCCTGGCCGAGCTGGAGCGGGCCGGTATCGCCGCCGACCGCGACCACCTGGAGGCGCTGGAGGCCGAGTTCGGCGCCGCGGTCAAGCAGGCCGTCGAGGCCGCGCACGCCTCCATGGGCGGCGAGCAGTTCAACCTGGGCTCGCCCAAGCAGCTCCAGGACATCCTGTTCGTGCGGCTCAACCTGCCCAAGACCAAGAAGACCAAGACCGGCTACACCACCGACGCCTCCGCGCTGGCCTGGCTGGCCACCCAGACCGAGCACGAGCTGCCGACGATCATGTTGCGCCACCGCGACCAGGCCAAGCTCAAGGTCACGGTCGAGGGCCTGATCAAGGAGATCGCCGACGACGGCCGCATCCACACCACGTTCAACCAGATCGTGGCGGTCACCGGCCGGCTCAGCTCGGAGAAGCCCAACCTGCAGAACATCCCGATCCGCACGGCCGAGGGCCGCAGGATCCGCCAGGGCTTCACGGTCGGCAAGGGCTTCGAGACCCTGCTGACCGCCGACTACAGCCAGATCGAGCTGCGCATCATGGCCCACCTGTCCGGCGACGAGGCGCTGATCGCCTCCTTCGAGTCCGGCCACGACTTCCACAAGGCCACCGCGGCGCGGGTCTTCGACACCGACCCCGAGAAGGTCACCGGGGAGATGCGCGCCAAGATCAAGGCGATGAACTACGGCCTCGCCTACGGCCTGTCCGACTTCGGGCTGTCGGAGCAGCTCGGCATCCCGGTCCCCGAGGCGCGGTCGCTCAAGGAGGAGTACTTCGAGGAGTTCGGCGGCGTCCGCGACTTCCTCAACGCGATCGTCGCCCAGGCCAGGAACGACGGCTACACCGAGACCATCATGGGCCGGCGCCGCTACCTGCCCGACCTCAACAGCGACAACCGCCAGCGCCGCGAGATCGCCGAGCGGATGGCGCTCAACGCGCCCATCCAGGGATCGGCCGCCGACATCATCAAGATCGCCATGCTGGGCGTACAGGACGCGCTCAAGGAGGCCTCGCTCGGCTCCCGGATGCTGCTCCAGGTCCACGACGAGCTCGTGTTCGAGGTGGCCCCCGGCGAGCTGGAGACGCTGCGCGAGCTGGTCAGCGACCGGATGAACGCCGCCTACTCCCTGCGGGTCCCGCTTGCGGTCTCGGTGGGCGTCGGACGCACCTGGGAGGACGCCGGGCACTGACCGGCGCACCGACCGGCGCACCGACCGGCCGCCCCCCGCGTCCCTTCCGTCCCCCTCCCGGACGGCCTCCGTCCGGGAGGTCGTCCGCATGCCTTTCCGCGGCCTCGCTGGTGCGGCGTGGGGAGGGTGGAGCCTGTTGATTGGTCGGGCCTGTCCGAGTCTGTTCTAGGGTGGTCACCCAGCCGATAAGCTCGATGGGCACGGGAGTTTTGTGCTGAGTTCAATCCCCCTGACGCGGATCATCATGCTGGCCAACGTGCTGGTCGTCACGATGGCGGTGGTGGTGCTCCTCACGCTCCCCACCCCGCCCGCCAGGCCCGGGGCGGCCGCGTCCGGCGACCCCACGCGCGGTCCGTCCGGGCCACCCGGCCCGTCCGCCTCCCCCTCGCCGACCCCGAGCCTGCCCTCGGCCGAGCTGCCGCCGCCGGTCACCGCCTCGCCCGAGTTCGCCCGGCAGGTCAAGGCCAACGAGGCCGGAGCGGTCCCGATCCTGATGTACCACCGGATCACCAAGAAGCGGCTGGCCTCGATCGACCGTACGCCCGCCCAGGTCCGCAAGGAGCTGGAGAGGCTCGCCAGGGGCGGCTACGTGCCGGTCACCGCGCGGGAGTTCGCCACCGGGCGGATGGACGTCCCCGCGGGCAAGCACCCGGTCGTGCTCACCTTCGACGACGGCCACCACAGCCACTTCTCGCTCCAGGCGGACGGCGCGCCGGCCAGGGACAGCGCGGTCGGCATCATCTACCAGGTCGCCAGGAAGTACCCCGGTTTCCGGCCGGTGGCCACCTTCTGGATCAACAACCACCCCTTCGGCCTGCGCGAGCACCGCGACCAGGAACGGGCCGTGCGCTGGCTCGTCGACCGGGGATTCGAGGTGGCCAACCACACCTGGAGCCACCCCCACCTGCCGAGCCTGGGGAAGAAGCAGATCGCCGGCCAGCTCGCCCGGCTGGAGCGGCTGCTCAAACGGCTCGGCGTGCCCCCCTCCGACACGATGGCGCTGCCGTTCGGGGCGATGCCCCGCAAGCGCTCCACCGTGCAGGCCGGGAAGTGGCAGGGGACCCCGTACCGCTTCAAGGGGGTCTTCCTGGCCGGGGCCGAGCCGTCGGTGTCGCCGTTCGACAAGCGCTACGACCACCGCTCCATTCAGCGCGTCCAAAGCAACGGTAAAAAGGGTGAATGCCGGAAATGGTGTTCGCAGTACTGGCTGGAGTGGCTCGACAGGCACCCCCGCGAGCGCTACACCGCGGACGGCGACCCGGGCCGCATCTCCGTCCCACGCGGACTTCGGGATAATATCAGGAGCGATCGGAAACATTTGATCAACGTGTACTGAGCGAGATCGTCGACCTCGCGGCCCGTGGTCGCGTAGGGTCGTCGGATTGACCACACCCGTCTGGTCTCATATGCTGATCGCTGCGCTGTGGGCTCGCGCGTGTCTCGGACGGAGTGGGCTCGCGCTCGATCATGTCGACGTCAATTCTTCGGCTGACGGTAAGAGGCCTGCCGCGCGTTCGCCACATCGACATCTGTCCGCGTTCGGAGCATCTCCACACATGACGAGCAGCACTGAGGCCACCTCGAGCACCCCGCAGGTAGCGGTCAACGACATCGGCTCCGAGGAAGAGTTCCTCGCAGCGATCGACCTGACCATCAAGTACTTCAACGACGGCGACATCGTCGAGGGCACCGTCGTCAAGGTCGATCGAGACGAAGTTTTGCTCGACATCGGCTACAAGACCGAGGGTGTCATCCCCTCGCGCGAGCTCTCGATCAAGCACGATGTCGACCCGGCGGATGTCGTCGAGGTTGGCGAGCACGTCGAGGCCCTGGTCCTCCAGAAGGAGGACAAGGAAGGCCGCCTGATCCTGTCCAAGAAGCGCGCTCAGTACGAGCGGGCCTGGGGCACGATCGAGAAGATCAAGGACGAGGACGGCATCGTCACCGGCACGGTCATCGAGGTCGTCAAGGGTGGTCTCATCCTCGACATCGGCCTGCGAGGCTTCCTGCCGGCGTCCCTGGTCGAGATGCGGCGCGTCCGCGACCTCCAGCCGTACGTGGGCCGCGAGCTCGAAGCGAAGATCATCGAGCTCGACAAGAACCGCAACAACGTGGTCCTGTCCCGCCGCGCCTGGCTCGAGCAGACCCAGTCCGAGGTTCGCCAGACGTTCCTCAACACCCTGCAGAAGGGTCAGGTCCGCAAGGGCGTCGTCTCCTCGATCGTCAACTTCGGTGCGTTCGTCGACCTCGGCGGCGTCGACGGTCTGGTCCACGTCTCCGAGCTCTCCTGGAAGCACATCGACCACCCCTCCGAGGTCGTCGAGGTCGGCCAGGAGGTCACCGTCGAGGTGCTCGACGTCGACATGGAGCGCGAGCGCGTCTCCCTGTCGCTCAAGGCGACGCAGGAAGACCCCTGGCAGCAGTTCGCCCGTACCCACCAGATCGGTCAGGTCGTCCCGGGTCGCGTCACCAAGCTGGTGCCGTTCGGTGCGTTCGTCCGCGTCGAGGAGGGCATCGAGGGCCTGGTGCACATCTCCGAGCTGGCCGAGCGCCACGTCGAGATCCCCGAGCAGGTCGTCCAGGTGGGTGACGAGATCTTCGTGAAGATCATCGACATCGACCTCGAGCGCCGCCGGATCTCGCTGTCGCTCAAGCAGGCGAACGAGGGTGCCATGGGCGCCGACGTCGAGTTCGACCCCACGCTGTACGGCATGGCGGCGACCTACGACGACTCGGGCAACTACATCTACCCCGAGGGTTTCGACTCCGAGACCGGCGAGTGGCTCGAGGGCTTCGACAAGCAGCGCGAGGAGTGGGAGCGGCAGTACGCCGAGGCCCAGACCCGCTTCGAGGCGCACAAGAAGCAGGTCGAGGAGGCCCGCAAGGCCGAGGCCGAGGCGGGCGAGGCGGCCCCCACGTCCTACTCCGGCGAGACCCCGCCGGCCGGTGGCTCCACCGGTGCCGCCAGCAGCGGCTCCTCCGCCCCGGCGGGTGGCGCCCTGGCCTCCGACGAGGCTCTCGCGGCTCTGCGCGAGAAGCTCGCGGGCGGTCAGAACTGATCACGCGGTAGACGTTCCACGAAAGGGCCCCGCTCCGGCGGGGCCCTTTCCGCGTCCGGGGCCCTTTTCCCCGTCCGGGAGCGCTTCCCGCGTCCGGGGCCGTTCCCGGCGTTCCCGCTCCGGCGGGGCTTCCCACGTCCCCGGCGGGACCTTCACGCCTCTCCGCCGGTTCCCGCGTTCCGGCTAGGGTGACGCCGTGACCGTGATCGAGTGCGCGAGACCCGGGGACGCCGGCGAGATCCTGACCGTGCAGCGCGCCGCCTACGTGGGCGAGGCCCAGCTCTACGGCGACCCGTTCATCCCACCCCTGGTGGAGTCGGCCGACCAGGTCCGCAGGGCCGTCGAGACGGCCGTCGTGCTCGTCGCCAGGGACGGCGGCAGGATCGTGGGCGCGGTACGCGGCCGGATGTCGGGCACGACCTGCCTGGTCGGCCGCCTGGTCGTCGCCCCGGACCGGCAGGGCGCGGGCATAGGCGGCTCCCTGCTGGCCGCCCTGCACGCCGAGGCCGCCACCGCCCTCGCCTTCGACCTGTTCACCGGGCACCTGTCCGAGGCCAACCTGCGCCTCTACCGCCGCCAGGGCTACCGCGAGACCGGCCGGGAACGGATGAGCGACCACCTGACGCTGGTGCACATGCGCCGGGAGCCATGAGGCGGCCTCGCCGGGCCGGGAACGCCTGGGAGCGCCTCACAGGACAGTGACCCCCTTTGCCGCAACGGGCCTCCCGGGGTCCTTCGGAGCGCCCCGGCAGCGGTACAGGCGGCCGCCGGAGCGCACCTTGAGGGGTCGCGAGGAGGGGCCCGCGGACGGCCCCGCCGGCGCGTCGGGCGAGACCCGAGGGGCCGCAGGCCCTGTGGCACGTCCCGTACCGCGTATGCTGCGGATCATGTTCAAGGTGGGGCTTACCGGCGGCATCGGGTCCGGCAAGAGCGAGGTCTCCAAGCGGCTTGCCGCCCGAGGCGCCATGGTCATCGACGCCGACAAGATCGCCCGCGAGGTGGTCGAGCCGGGCACCTCCGGCCTGGCGCGCGTCGTCGGCGTCTTCGGCACCGGGATCCTGCGCGAGGACGGCTCCCTCGACCGGGAGAGACTCGGCTCGATCGTCTTCGCCGACTCCGAGAAGCTGGCCTCGCTCAACGCCATCGTCCACCCGCTCGTCGGCGCCCGCATCGCCGAGCTCCAGGAACAGGCGCCCACCGGCGGCATCGTGGTCTACGACGTGCCGCTGCTCGCCGAGAACGGCCTCGCGGGCATGTACGAGCTCGTGGTCGTCGTGGACGCCCCCGACGAGGTCCGTCTCGCCCGCCTGCTCGACCTGCGCGGCATGACCGAGCAGGACGCCAGGGCCAGGATCGCCGCCCAGGCGACCCGCGAGGAACGCCTGAAGATCGCCGACATCGTCGTCCGCAACGACGGCACCCTGGAGGAGCTGGAGGCCCGGATGGACGACCTCTGGTCCGACCTCACCGCCCGCGCCACCGCCTGACCCGTCCGCGCTGTCCGCTCCCCGGCAACGTCGTGGCAGGTCAGGCATGCCATCCTTGCCGATGTGCCACGCAGACCGAGTGCCCTGAACCTGATCCGCCTCGCCCTCCTGGGGCTCGGCCTGCTGTTCGTCGCCACCGGCCTGCTTCCCGCCCGCGAGGCGTGGGCCGAGATGGAGCGGATCGGGCCGATCCTGCTCTTCCTCGCCGCGGTGATCGTCATGGCGGAGCTCGTCAAGGAGGCCCAGGTCTTCGACGTGGTCGCCACCCGGCTGGCGGTGCTCGGCCGCGGGAACCACGCCGCGCTCTTCCTGCTCTGCGTCGCCTTCGCCTCGCTGGTCACCGTGTTCCTGAACCTGGACACCACGGTGGTGCTGCTCACGCCCGTCATGCTCGCCCTCGCGGCCAGGACCGGCATCGCCGCGCTGCCACCGGCCATGACGACCCTCTGGCTCGCCAACACCGCGGCCCTGCTCCTGCCGGTCTCGAACCTGACGAACCTGCTGGCCGTGGACCGGCTCGGCATGTCCGCCCGCGAGTTCGCGGGAAGGCTCTGGTTCCCCCAGCTCGTGTCCATCGCGGTCACCGCGGTCCTGCTGTGGGTGTTCTTCTGGCGCCGGGGACGCCGGGGCCCGCGCGGGACCGGCCGCTACCGGCCGCCCGTCGCCGAGGCGGTCTCCGACCCGCTGCTGTTCAGGATCGCGGCCGGGGCGTGCGCGCTGTTCGTCGCCGCGATCCTGCTGGAGGTGCCGATCCAGCTCGCCGCCGTGGCCGGAGCGGCCCTGATGCTCGCCGCCTTCGCCTGGCGTGACCGCTCGAAGCTCACCCTGGCGCTGTTCCCCTGGCAGCTCCTCGTCTTCGTCGTCGGCCTGTTCCTGGTCGTGCCCACCCTGAGCCGGTACGGGCTGGCGGGGGTGATGAGCGCCCTGATCGGGACCGGCGAGGGCGGTGAGGCGGCCGGCGCCTACCGGGTGGCCGCCGTCGGCGCGGCGCTGTCCAACCTGGTCAACAACCTGCCCGCCTACACCGTGGTGGAGCACGTCATCCCCGCCGGCGACCGCGACCTGCTGCTCGCCCTGCTCATCGGCACCAACGTCGGCCCGGTGATCACCCCGTGGGCCTCCCTCGCCACCCTGCTCTGGTTCGAGTGGTGCCGCCGCAGGGGAGTGCGGGTCCCGATGCTCACCTTCGTGCTGACCGGGACCGTCCTGGTGGTGTCCTGCGTGACCGCGACGGTTGGAGCCCTGTTGCTCACCGCCTGAACGACACCGCCGCCGTGGCGGCCCGGCCGATTCCGTTCCGGGGGTCGTGCCGCGTCCCGGCGGCGGACGATGTTGTGCGGCTCTCTCCCGGCGGGGATGATCACACGTACCGCACGCCGAGGAGGGAGACCGCCGTGGGACATGTACTGGTGACCGGGGCCAGCGGAGGAATCGGGACGGCGCTGGTCGGTGCGCTGCTGGAGGCCGGGCATCGCGTGACCGCCGTGGGGCGCGACGTCGGACGCCTGGAGGTGCCAGGGATCGAGGCGGATCTGTCCGACCCCGGGTCACTGGCCGCCGCCGTGGGAGCGCTGGAGGACGCGGGGGAACCGGGGGAGGTGCAGGCGCTGGTGCACTGCGCGGGAATCTCCCCGGTCGGGGCCGTCGCCGACACCGGCCCCGAGACGTGGCGGCGGACCCTGGCGGTGAACGTGGCCTCCGCCGCCGAACTGGTACGGCTGACGCTGCCCGCGCTGCGGCGCTCCAGGGGCCATGTGATCTTCGTGAACGCCTCACCCGGGATGACGGGCGTCCCGCGCTGGTCGGCCTTCGTCGCCAGCAAGGCGGCCCTGCGGGAGCTGGCCGACTCCCTGCGCGAGGAGGAGGCGGCCCACGGGATACGCGTCACCACCGTCTGTCCCGGCGGTACCGCGACCGATCTGCTGGGCGAGGTCAGGAACGCCTTCGGACGCCCCTACGAGCCCGAGTCCTGCATCCAGCCACGGACACTGGCCGAGATGATCGTCTGGGTGCTCGACGCACCGGCCGACGCCTATGCCTGCGAACTGTCCGTACTGCCGACGCCGCGTTGAGCCGTGTCGCCGGGCAGCGGACGGATTCCGGCTCTTTTGAAAGAACGACAAGCCGGCGACCGCAGACCCCGGCGGAGCTGCTGTCGCTGTCGCCACCTGATCCGGGTACTCGCGGACAGATCCGAGT
The DNA here is from genome assembly GCF_040640155.1 of Streptosporangium sp. NPDC023615. Taxonomy (NCBI): domain Bacteria; kingdom Bacillati; phylum Actinomycetota; class Actinomycetes; order Streptosporangiales; family Streptosporangiaceae; genus Streptosporangium; species Streptosporangium sp. NPDC023615. Next base: position 70,115 of record NZ_JBFABE010000017.1, on the reverse strand, counting down.
CGCTCGGTGCGACGTCCGTCGGGCGATCGATGCGTCGGTGTGCTCAGGGAGTACCGGCGTGAGGTTCGATCGGAGTGGATCGATCTTCGATGCACGTGGTTCGGTCCCGTTCTGGCCGGACGCCGCGAGCAGGCACACCGTGAGTGCCGTCGCCCATCTGTTCGACCACGTGAAATTGTCCGATGATATTGAAAATCAATTAACGAGGGAACAATTCTGCATAAATGGTAATTTGTTACGTCTATACCTCTTGTGTTATTCTGTCGGGGTGGATGCACCCTTTCCGGCTGGTCGTCTGAGCATCTTGATGAGCGAGAGTTCGTGAACAGGTCGAGAATTCGGCTCATCTCCCGGATCGACAGGCCTTCTGGACGGTCGGCGATCGCGACCATGCTCGCGGTGACGGCGTCGTTGCTGGTTTCCGGGGCCACGGGGGCCACGGGGGTCACGGGGGCGTCGGCCGATCCCGAACCTGCTCCTGCCGCGGTGTCGGCTCCACCGTCGATGACGACTTTTCCCAAGCCGCAGGACCCGGACGCTCCGCTGCGGGCGGCGGCGGATCAGGCGCGTCGGTCCGGCCGGCCGGTGCCGGTGGAGAGCGCCTTCACGGAGACCTCGCGGGTGTGGGTTTTCCCTGACGGGCATTTCACCACGCATGCCTACGGCGGGCCGGTGCAGCTCAAAAAGGCCGACGGCGCGTGGGGCTGGGTCGATACCGGTCTCGTGGAGCGGGACGGCGTGCTGAAGCCGAAACTCGCCAAGGCGAATACGAGTTTCTCTCTCGGCGGTGACGGCCCTTTCGCCTCGCTGACGCGGGGTGAAAAGCAGAGTGTCACCCTGTCCTGGGAGGCGCCACTGCCGCGCCCGGAAATCACCGGCGATGTCGCCCGGTACGCCGGCGCGGCCGGCCCCAGTGTCGATCTTGTCGTGACGGCCCTGCCCTCGGGGTTCCGGCATGAGGTGGTGTTGCGGGAGCGGCCCGCCAAGCCGGTGGAGTTCCGCCTGCCCGTACGAACCAAGGGACTGACGCTCTCGACGGCCAAGGGGGGCGGGCTGGCACTCAAGGACACCAAGGGCACGACCACCGTGTCGGCGCCGGCGCCCCGGATGTGGGACACCGCCGACGATCAGCCGGGCCGTGAGGCCAAGGTCGCGACGAAGGTGGAGACCAAGGACGGTAAGACCGTCCTGGTGCTCAGGCCGGACGCGGCATGGCTGGCCGACCCTGTCACGCGATATCCGGTGACCATGGAACCCACCACCCTGGGCATCACCCAGGAGGCGGGGATCGTCTCCCCGAACGCCCGGACCGGTCCCGGCGCCGTCGCCGGGAAGAACCATCGGCGCTGCAAGGGAACCTGGCCGAACCAGACGTGCACCCACCGGCCGGGGGCCTGGCACGCTCTGATGGCCTTCGACACCGCCCCCATCACCGGACGTCAGGTGATCAAGGCCACCATGCGGCTGACGCTTCGCGAGGACGCCGACGCCTGTCAGACCGACCACCGATCGATCTTCGCCAACCGCGTCACCGGCGCACGGGTGGACGACGGCACATCCTGGGGCGATCGGCGTTCCACGACCACGGAGGGGCGTACCTCCATCAGCGCCTGTTCCCTGCTCCGTGCCGGAGGCTCGGTGTGGAGCCGGGATCTGACCGCGACGACCCGGGAGTGGGCCGGAGGCACCGCCAACCACGGCCTGATGCTCCGGTTGACCGACGAATCCGCAGCCCCTTGGAACACCACGGAAGTCCCTCCCCTGTGGACGCAGCCGTGGGGCCGGAACGTCCCCAGGCTGGCCGTGGACTGGATGCTGCCGCCGCAGATCCCGACCGTGGCGGTCGAGTCGATCGACTCCCTGAACGGTGACGACGCGATCGTCCGCTCCACCGCGGTCAAGGTCACCTACAGGTCCGGCGTGCCGGAGGGGACCGCGCTGGACTACACCGTCAGCGTCGACGGCTCCACGACGACGTCCCCGCCCGTACGGTCGCCCACCGGCGAGGCCGCCCACTGGAAGCTGGACGAGACCACCGGTGCCACCGCGGCCGACGCCTCCGGACGCGACCGGCCCGTCACCCTCTCGGGCGGCTACAACCGCGTTCCTGGGCAAACAGGTCAGGCCGTGGACCTCAACGGGGCGACCGGCTCGACCTCCGGCCCGGTGCTCGACACCGACCAGAGCTACACGGTGACCTCCTGGGTCCGTCTCGACGACAACACCAGGGACCAGGTGATCTTCTCCCAACGGGGCGTCGACCAGCCCGCCTTCACCCTCGCCTTCGCCGCCTCCGGCTATTCGGGGCTGGACCAGCGGTGGGTGTTCGACCAGGTCACCCCGGACATCCCCGACACCGTCCACGAACGATGGGCGGTCTCCAAGAACGTCGCCCGGATCGGTCTGTGGACCCACCTGGCCGTCCAGTACGACCGGCCGGCTCACAGGATCCGCCTGTTCGTCGACGGTGAACCGGCCGGCGAACGCGACCACACCGTGGACTGGAACGCCCGCGGCGGCTTCCAACTCGGCCGCGGCCAGTTCGCCGGCACCGCCACGCCCTTCACCGGCGCAATCGACGACCTACACGTCTACCAGCGCGTCCTGTCGCCCGCCGACCTGCGCGCCATGGCCACCCCCCCGGGCACCACGACCGACGACAACGTGCCCGCCGAACAGACCCCCGAGCGGATCCTCTCCCTCGACGACCCGGCCGGCCTCACGTTCGTGGTCAAGGCATGTCGCACCGGTGTCGTGCCGCCCTCCTGCAACCGATCCCCGGCCTACCGCATCACCTCCGACGCGGCGACACCGCCCAGCGACACCAGAACCGGCATGACCGACCCGGCACAGCCCGTCCTGAGCGGCGTGGTCGACCGCCCCTCCGGCGGGCCGGTCACTGCCAAGTACTACCTCTACAGGCAGGACGGCACACCGGTCGGCACCGTGCCGCTGGGGACCCGCACCGTCAACGGTGGCGAGCGCGCCTCCCTGCAGATCCCCGCGGGAACCGTGCGACCCGGCACCACCTACACCTGGCAGATGACCGCCTGCGCCGTCGGCCGAGGCGGAACCACGCCCCCCACGTCGACTCCGACGAGCACCACGCCCCCGGCCGCCGGTGGCGGCCTGGAGGAGGTCTGCACCGACAAGACCGCCGCGGTGAGCTTCACCACCCCGGCCCCCCAGGCCAGGCCGCGCGCGGAAGACGTCCGGCACCTGACCCTGGGCAAGGACGACTTGGTCATCAGGACGGCGAAGACCGATCCGACCGCCTGTGACGGCGCACCGTGTGAGGTGACCGACGCTGCGGTGATGCGGATCGGTGACACCGGTACCGACAGGACCGCCGCGGTGATCAGCTTCGATTTTGACAAGCTTCCCGAGGGTGCGGCCATCAGTAAGGCCATCCTCAAACTCGGTACGCCGACCTGCCCGGAAGGCACATGTCCACGTGGTGCGGTCATCACCGCCACGCCGCTCCTGAGCTCGGTGACCGGCGAATCCACGGGATCGGAATTGGCGCGCGACGCCGACACGACGGTTTCACCGTTCGCATTGCCTCTCGGTGACGCGCGGGCCGACATCGCGGGCAACGAACATCAGTGGCTGCTGCTCACCTCCAACAGGGATGAGGCCGTCGTCTTCGGAGACCCGGACGGCACGGCGCAGCCCTCGCTCGCCCTTACCTACCTGCTTCCCGGACCACCGAGCAAGGTGCTCGACCTGGCCGCGCAAGGGGGCGATGACAGCACGCTCGCCACCTGGGCACCGCCCGCGTCCCACGGCACCGTCGCCGTTCCGAACGGCTACGACGTCCAGGTGGTGGACAGCGACGGCATCGTGACAAAGACGTTCGAGGTCGTGGACCCCTATGTCGCCATCAGCGACCTGGCGAAAGGCGCTACCTACACCATCAAGGTCCGAGCCAGATCCGCCTACGGGGTCAGCGACTGGGAAACCACAACCGTCACCGCCAAAGCCGTACCCTGACCGGCAACCGGCTCAGGCGGCGAGGGAAACAGCTGGAACGAGTGGGGTACATCCTCGGTAGCAATTCGGAGCACGAACCACGGCTGATCGTCGATGCCGCTGTCGGCCGAAAACCCGATCGTCGTGGCAGGTCGAGGAAACTTCCAACAAGATGGTTACGTACTCGTCGATGCATCCGGTTTCATGTTGGACGTTCCCTTTGCTACGCGGGCAAGAGGTTCCAGCTCGAAAGGATGCTCGTCGGCTGCGAAAACCAATGGTTTATCCCGCCAGCTCGGAGCGGTGCTGAGTAGTCAATGTGTGGGGAAGAAGTTCAATGGCGTCGATCAGCGTAGGTGGTGCCGAGCCGCCTCCCCTGCAGTCTTCTCCTTCAAGGCGGTCGAAAATGACGAACACCGTCCGACGTCGTTGGCCGCTCGTGGTGGGATGCGGGGGTGTTCTCGCATGTGCCTTTCTCGGGCTGAACCTGCTCGTCAAGGACGATGACAACTGGAGAGTTCATCGGGGGGAGGGGGCCGATCACTTCTACATGGTGACGAGGAACGCCGTGTCCGCGGCCAACCCGGATATCCGGGTCCGCTCCGAGTTCCTTCCTGAACAACCGGCGGACATCTTCTCGGTTCGTGTCGCGGTGGAACCACAGTGGGCGCGACCGGCGAATGAGTCATCGCTGGTCCACATGTACGACATCAACAAGCTCGCGGTCAGCGGCGAAACTTATGTGATGCCGTTCGGTTCCTCGTACATCCGTCATCCCGTTTTTCCGCCGTCTCGGATCAAAACCGTTCTCAAGACCATGAGTTCGTCCGGTTCGGATGACAAGAGAGGGCCCGAAAAAACATTGACGTCACTTGGCCGTGCCGTGTCGGTGACGGCCGTCGTTCAGTATGACGACTCGGGGGAGATGCCCCGCCGAGGCGCCATGGGGGCATCGGGTGGGGGGAACATACTGATCTCTTCGAACTCGAGGACGTCTTTGCCGATCTACTGGGACAATTATCCGTCGTGTGGGGAACGAAAGGTCAGCGAGAGGTGTGATGAGCTCACGCAGCTCGAGGAGTTCCGGCTTTGGGTCTCCCGGCTGCGGCCGGAGGACGACACCGTTCTCTCCACCTTCGGGTTGAGTCTTCTGGAACTTCGTGAAGCGGCTCATCACGGTCGCATCGTCGGCCACATCGAGGTCAACACGGACCCCGAGGAACTGCGGGACATGCTGCAGGACCCACGTGTGAAGACGATCCACATAGTGGAGACGAGGCTGAACTGCGCCTTCGGCTCGGGAGACGTCTGCGAACCCGAAGTCTGGTCGACACCGAAATAACATCGCAGGAACGTCATCGGCTCAAACCGGCGTCGTACATCCGCTTCGCGACCTCTTCGGCCTGAGGAACGCCCATGGGCGCCCATATCTTGAACGCCGTTCTCCAGTGTTCGGCAGCCTCGTACGTCCGCCCCAGAGCTTGCAACGTATCTCCTAGCCCTTCGTGGGCGGAGCCACGCTGATACACATTGATTACCTCTCCAAAACGGGAGACGAGCTCCTGATAATGGTCTAGTGCCGCCTCGGCATTCCCACTTAAAAGACAGGTGGATGCGAGGTTGTTAAGCGCTTCGCCCTCTAACGGCTTGCTCCGTATGCTCCGCGCCATACTGAGCGCCTTTTCGTGATACTTGAAAGCTTCATCGTATCGTTCCTGATTACGCATGACGATGGAAATTCCATTGAGTATGTCGGTTTCGAAATTCTTATTCTTTTGATTTTGGCTTAACAATAGTGCTTGCCGGAAGAGTTTTAGGGCCGTTTTCGGGCGACCTAGTTTTGTGTGGGCATTCCCCAGCTGAATAAGACAGTATGTCTGTTCGTATTCCCGATTAGCTTCCTGCCAGTATTCTAAAGAGTTTTCCAAAACTTTCACCGATTCGTCGAACCTGCCGAGAGTGAGATATGTGTCCGCCAAATAGGTGATTGCTATCAATTCGCCTAGGCGATCTCCGAGTTCGTGGTTCAACGCCAAGCACTGCTCGCCGACCTCGGCTGCTCGGAGAGGTTGTCCGGCTAGTTGCAGAGCGTAACTTACGTGCCGAAGGGCTTTGGCCTCTCCTGCTCTGTTGCGAATCGAGCGCCAAATCTTAAGAGCTTCCTGCTGATAGCTGAGGTGCTCGGTATACTTTCCGATGAAGACCTTGGCGTAACCGAGGTCACTGAGGATTTCCGCCTCACCGCGGTGGTCGCGGGCCAAGCGAGCGCAAGACAAGGCGATATCTCCTGTTAGGAAGAGATCGTCGAAATAATTTCTCACATAGAAGAACCATGACAACCTGGTGAAGATCTGCCAAGCATGAATGTGGCGCTCACTTGTGGCGGCATGCATGATCATAGCTGTGAGCGTGTGGTGCTCCTGCTCCAGCCAAACCATTGCTTCATCGAAGTCGGAGAAGTCCGGCGTCCCCCCGACGGGGGAAATGGCTAGAGATGTCGTATCCACAGGGGACAGGTGGTCCATGGCCTTCAGAACCGCGTATCGGTACCAATCAAAGATTCTCGTCAGAGCACTGTCACGCCGATCCGCAGTCTCGTCATGTGTGCAACGTTCTTCCGCATAGACGCGCACGAGGTCGTGCATCGACAATCTTCGCTTGTTGTCCTTCTGTAGAAGGTGGGCGTTGACCAGTGTCTCGGTTGCGGCGGCGGCACTCTCAGTGGACATGCCGGCGAGAGCGGCTGCGGCGTCCAATCCGATGGACGGTCCAGGATGCAGGGCAAGCATTCGGAACATCCGTCGAGTCGGCGTCGTGAGGCTTCGGTAGGAGATCTCGAGTGCGGAACGGACGCCGATTCCCGGATCTTCGTCAAGATCAAGAACGGTAAGCCGATTTTCCAGCCGAAGCTTGACGATGAACTCTCTGATGGGAGCAGGGGAATGACCAGTGAGCTGTGCTGCCGCCAGCCGTAGTGCCAACGGTAGGTATCCGCAGAGCTGGGCTAGTTCAGCGATGTCCGCCTCATGGGCCGTTCCGCCCTTACCCAGAAGGCTGGTGAGCAGAGCGATCGCCTCATCTGCCGACAAGACGTCGAGCGAGATGCCGTACACGTCATGGGTCACCGACAGACTGCGTAGAGCGTCGCGGCTGGTTATGACAACTCTGGAGCGTGAGGAGCCGGGTAACAGAGGACGAACCTGGTCCGATGTGGCGGCGTTGTCCAAGACGATGAGCATCTGCTTATCGGCTAACAGCGACCTGTAGAGTGCCGAACGTTCATCGATGTCGTGCGGGATCTCCTCGTCCACCACGCCGAGGCTGCGGAGAAGCTGCCCCAGTGCCTGAGCCCCTGTTACGGCCTGCACTCGCGAGTAGCCGTGCAAGTTGATGTAAAGCTGCCCGTCTGGAAACCTGGTGGATGTTTTGTGCCCCCAATGTGTTGCCAGGGCGGTTTTGCCGACTCCGGCGGTTCCCGCGATAGCGGAAATCACCACGGTCGTTGCGCCTTCCCTCTCGGCCAGCAGCATGTCCAGCTGGCGCAGGCTCTCCACACGGCCGGTGAAACGTGTGATATCGGTGGGCAACTGCCGAGGTACGTGCGAAGCGCGAACGGCTGGGGAGGGTGCGGCATCGTTGGAGATGCCCTCTCCGGACAGGATGATCTGGTGGAGCCGGGCGAGTTCCTCGCCGGGCTCCAGGCCAAGCTCATCGCGGAAGTGCTGACGACCGATCCTGAATTCTTCAAGTGCCTCCGCCGTACGACCGGCGCGGTGGAGCGTGAACATCAATTGCCCCCGTAGCCTCTCGTTCAGCGGGTGCTCGGCCACCAGCAGGCGTAGCTCGCCGATCAGCTCAGCGTGGCGCCCCAGAGCGAGATCGGCTTCGATGCGATCGACGAGTACGGCAAGACGCCGCTCTTCCAGGGCGACGCCCTCGGTTGCCTGTAACTCGGAGGTGGTGCCGCCGAGTGCGGGGCCACGCCATAGCGATAGCGCCCGTCGAAAACCCTCTGCGGCGTTGGCGACGTCTCCCCTCCCTAAAGCGGAGCGGGCGAGCGCCGTCTCGGTGACGAAGACGTCAAGGTCGGAAGCGCCGGGCTGTAGTTGCAGTGAGTAGCCGGTGGGTGTGCTCACCACGGCGTTGCCTTCACTGAGCAGACGTCGCACGGACCACAGATGGTTGTGCAATAACCGTCGTCCGCTGGCTGGAACCTTCGTTCCCCACAGCGCCGTCAGGAGCCGATCGTGGGACACCACCCGGTCAGCCTGCAGAACCAGAACGGCTAGCAAAGTTCGTTGCTTGGGACCGACGATCGCGATCGAGCGACCGTCACGCCAGATATCGACCGGACCGAGAACACGAACTTCCATCCCAACCCCCAGTAATGACTGTCGTTACGGAGCGGTACCTGTCGAACATCCCATGAATGTTTTCCCTTGCCTGCGTCCTCAACTGTGCTTCCTTGCGGAGAAACAGGCGGCGATCAACCAGAAGTCAAGATCACGACATTCTATATGACAAGATCAACAGCGCGAGCCCTGATGCTTGTGACGATCATCTCTGGCCAGGTGTTCCCATCTCTGAACCCTGACCGCTCCCTCACAAGTACTGGAGGTAATCGGTGGGGTTTCCCTTACCGAATCGCCCTTCCATGCCGTCAAGGCATGGATCGATCAGACGCATCACACCTACGGTTGTAACCGTTACGGCCTTGGCCGCGTCACTGCTGGTAGCCGGTGGTTCCACCCCGGCACAGGCCGACCCCCAACCCGGCTTTCAGGCCGCTCCCGCCGCCCCCAAGGCGATGGAGTTCTCTCGTCCTGAAGATCCTGACGCAACGCTGAGAGCCGCGATCGAGGAGGCAAGAAAGCAGAACAAGCCGGTAGAGGTGGAAGCCGCCTACACCGAGGGGTCGCGTACCTGGGCCTATCCCAACGGGCAACTGACGACACAGTCCTACGCTGGTCCTGCCCAGCTCAAACAGGCCGATGGCTCGTGGGCCTGGATCGACACCACCCTGGTGGAGCACGATGGGGTTCTGAAGCCCAAGCTGACCAAGGCGAAAATCGAGTTCTCCGCAGGCGGTGCGGATCGCCCCTTCGCATCCATGGAACGCGGTGACGGGCAGAAGGTGTCGTTCGGCTGGCCGACCGAACTGCCCAAGCCGATCGTCAAGGGAAACGTCGCGACCTTTGTCAACGCGGCCGGCCAGGGGGCCGATCTCGTTGTCACGGCCCTCCCCACGGGATTCCGACATGACGTGATGTTGCGGGAGCAGCCCAAGGGGCCTGTGGAATTCCGCATTCCGGTCGAGACGGACGGGCTCGACTTCGCCGAGGCCAAGCGAGGCGGTCTCGAACTCACCGACTCCAAGGGAAGGCAGGTGGCGTCGGCGGCAGAGCCGGTGACGATCGATGCCGGCCCCAGTGCTGCTGATACCAAAAAGGCTGGAGCGGTTCCACCACGCACCGGGAAAATCGACACACGAGTGGTGGAGGAGAAGGGAAAACAGGTACTGGTTCTCACTCCCGATCCGGCATTCCTCGCCGACCCGGCGACCAGATATCCGGTCACGGTTGATCCCACTACCACTCTCACCCTGCAGAGCGATCTGGTGGTGAGCAACGCCCCCAACGCCGACACCTCGCCGGCTTCGCCGCGACTGGTGACGAGCATCGAACGCACCACCTCCGGGGGAGCGCTCACCTACAGTCACTCTCTCCTCAAGTTCGACACCGGAGTCCTGGCAGGCAGGTCCGTCGGCAGCGCCAGGCTGGACATGTACGCCGACCAGCTTGTGGGTTGCCGCTGGTACGGACCCGCGGGGATCGAGGCCAAGCGGGTGACCTCAGCCTGGCCGCAGTACGTGAACTGGAGCAATCAACCGTCCGTGACCAGCTTCGGCTCGTCCGTCCAGCTCTGCCCGAGCGAGCCATCGATCGACGACAACGGCAACTGGATCCCGAGGACCTTCACCTGGAGCGTCACCGCGATGGCCCAGGCATGGGCCGCGGGCCAGCCCAACGAAGGCATCCGGCTCTCGGGTAAGGGCACGACGGACCCCTCGCAGAACACGGGGTGGTGGGTCTACTTCCACTCGGCGGAGACGGCCGGTGGCACTCGGCCGAAGCTCACCGTGTCCTACTTCCTGCCACCGGAGATCCCCACGGTCACCGCCGAGTCCATCGACTCCATGAACGGCAACGACGCGATCGCCCGCAGCCAGAGCGTGAAGGTCGGCTTCAAGTCCAGCGTGCCCGAGGGTACGAACCTGAACTACACCGTCACCGTCAACGACTCCACCATGGCGCCCCCGCCCTCCTTCCCGACCGGGCATGTGGCGCACTGGAAGCTCGACGAGCCGTCCGGAGCCACCGCCGCAGCAGATTCCGGCACGGGTGGCTACACCGCCACCTACACCGGCGGCAGAAGAACGGCCACCACCGGCAAACTCGGCGGCGGAGTACAGCTGAACGACATGACCGGCAGCAACGGCTGCTGTCTCCCGGACTCCTACGCCGCCACCAACAGGCCGGTGCTGAACCAGAACTCCAGTTTCAGCATCAGCACCTGGGTTCGCCTCAAGAACAGCGAAGACGTCCAACACGTCGCCAGCCAGGACGGTAACCCGTTCGGCATGAGCCTCTACTATCTCGGCGACAGTCACCAGAAGTGGCGGCTGCAGATATCCGGCACCGGCGGCACGACCGGGTACGGCGTCTGGGTCGACTCGGCCAAGCTGGCCGCGGCCGACACCTGGACTCACCTGGTCGGCATCTACGACGCCGGCGCCTCCAAGATCCGCATTTACGTCGACGGTGTACTGTCCGGCGAAGCCGACTACCAACCGGCCGAGACGGTGACGGGCGGCCCGTTCCGCATCGGCGGCTACAGGTCGGGCTTCCAGTTCCTCCAGGGCTCGGTCGACGACATGCGCCTCTACCAGCGGGCCCTGTCCCTGGCGGACATCAAGAAGCTGTACGGCGAGGTCGCCGCGACCAGCTACAACGCCAAGCCCTCCGGTCAGGTGATCGAGCAGACCTTCACCCTCGACAACCCGGCCAGCCTCAAGTTCGTGGTGCGAGCCTGCCGCAGCGGCGTCACCCAGCCCTCCTGCAACGAGAGCCCGGCTTACCGCATCACTAGTGATGCCCCCTTCGTTCCTTCTGATCCTCAAACGGGCTTGTGGGGAACAGAGCACACACCCATTCTTTCAGGCATGCTCTCGCGTCCGTCAGAAGGGCCGGTGACCGCCAAGTATTTCTTGTATGACAACACCGGTGCGCCGGTCGGGTCAGTCCCGTTGGGGGAGCGCACGGTCAACGGTGGAAAACGGGCGTCATTCCAGCTGCCGGAGAACACCGTGCAGCCGGGCCGTAGCTACACCTGGCAGATGCAGGCCTGTGTCGAAGAAATTTGCACTTCCAAGACACCCTCAATCGGCTTCACTGTACCCGGTGATGAAATACAGCCCGTCGAGGACATTCGAAATGTCACGCTGCTGAAGGACAATTTCGTCATCAAAACGGTGAAGGTCGATCCGTTTGCGTGCGATGGCGCCCCCTGCTCGCCGGCCGATGCCGATCGAATCCAAGTCGGTGGCGGCGGCGCGGACAAGATCGCCACGATTATCGGGCTAAAACTCGACGAGATACCCGACGGGGCGACTTTCACCGGGACAGTACTCGAACTAGGAACCCCCGCGTGCCCGGGTGGCGTTTGCCCGCCGGAAACGATCATCACGGCTGCCCCGTTGAAGGGCGAGGTGAGAAGTGACAGCAAGGGACCGGATCTGGTCGATGACATCGACACGTCCACAAGCTTCTCCTTGTCGATTACCGCACCCCGAGCTGATGTCACGGACAGCGTACATGCTTGGTTGATGCTGACTTCCAACCGGGAGGAGGTGGTGACTTTCGGTGATCCGAGTGCTGTGAAGCAGCTTTCCGTGTCCCTTTCCTATGTGCCGGCGAAGCCTCCGAGCAACGTGCTCAACCTTGTCGCACAGCCAGGTGACAACGGTGTGACCGCGAGCTGGGGGATGCCGGTAGACAACGGTGCGCTGGTTTTGCTGGATGGCTACGACGTGCAGGTGTCGGACGCCAATGGCGAGGTGGTGAAAGATTTCAAGGCGGTCGATCCGACCGTTGCTTTCAGTGGGGTGACCAATGGGGTCACGTACACAGTGCGGGTTCGCGCCCGAACTCATTTCGGTGTCAGCGGGTGGGAAGAAACCACGGTCACTCCTAAGGCGGTTCCGCCGCCCCCGCCCCCCACGGGATCGAACTGCGGGTTCGGCCGTGGCGGCGCCAGGGCCACGAGCTCCCAGTCGACGTCAAATGTTGGTGAGTACACTGAGAGAATAAAGAGCTACTATCGTGCGCAGGATGCTGTTCTTGAAGGCCGCGCCCGTACAGTCTGGCAGGCGCCGGAGATAAGCGCCCAAGCGCCCGTCACCGCCAAGCTTTCCTTGTTGAACCCGTTCCTGGTTCAGGAGAGGGAGGCCATGGAGGAGGCAGGTTTTACCCGTGCGAATTCCACGGTCAGACTCGAGAACGTCGTACCGCAGGAAGTCGCCGATGGCACGGTGCGGGTGACGGCAACGGTTTTGCGTGACTGGGATGAGATCTCTCCTGATGCGCCTTCAGGTGCATTGGCAACCACGGCCTCGGGCACGGATGTTCCCGGCCAGGTGGAGCCGGACGAGTCAACGATTTCTATTTTCGTTTTCGATAGATGCGGGCAATTGAGCATCATCGACGTTCCTCTTCCTGCGGAGCAGGACTCCACCGATTCCTCGGACTCCTCTTCCTGTACTCAGGGCGGTGCCTCCCAAGGCTCGGCAAGGAATCAGGCCGTACAGTCATGTGCGGGAGGAGTTCCTGGCGCCACGAACGCTGAGTTCTGCAAGGCCTCACAGCTTCACCTTAAGTGCGGGGTCAAGGACTATCTCGGAAAAAAGGGATGGTACGTGCGCACGGTGATCGAATCCAACTGGCCTCGCAGCTCGAAGGAAGGGTCGGTGAACTGGAACCAGCGCTGGTTCGTCTCCAACTACTCCAACTACATGTACATGTGGCCTACCAACAAAAAATGGAGTTGGTCGACCGAGTTCGGTAAGAAGCTGGCCAAGGACGTGAAAATGAAGCTCGCCGGCAGCGCTTGCTTCGTGAATAAAAAGATGAAAAATACAGTCAACGTGGGCGTGAGCGTCAGCCCAGCACCTACCGGCCCTCCCTCCGGGAGCGGAAGCTTCGGATTGGGAGTCGCGAGTGAAGCCGGAGAGGTGTGCCCGTCATATAATGTCGGCGGGCCGGACAAGGAGGGTGATCCTACCACCATAAACGACAGGCACAGCCCGGTCGAGAGCGAGTGTCTCGCAGCATTCCTCGATAGTTGCGATATTTCTCGTTATAAGCACACGGTAATCAGCGAGTACTCGTTCAGTTTCACCGCGAAAGTCGGGGTGGACAAGAACAAGAAAGCGATCGAGCAGAAATTCACCACCACTCCAATCAGGCACACGATATGGTGCAAGGTGGAGCGTTCGGATGAAGGAAACGCATTCACGGATCCGATCTGGTACGGCCCTCTTCCCTGTGTCAACAGGTCTACTCTTGGTGGCGCAAAGCCTCTGAGCTGATACTGGGTGATTATCGATGGCGGAGCCAGGGGCGGCATGGCTCCGCCATCGATGTACCGTGAACTACCTGTACATAATTTTTCCCAAAGGGGCGGGCAGGTCGTCTGCTGCCGGTCGGCGCGGCAGTGACCGGCCCGCGAGGCGAGGGAAGGGAACGCCGTCTCCGGACGATCCCGCGTCGGCGGGGACGGGCTCAGGCCTCGCGAGGGACGAGCGACGAGAACGCGAAGAGATCCCTGTACCGCGGGAGGTCGTCGAAACTCCGTGAGTAGAGGCTGGTGTCCGAGGCGAGGTCGTCGTACAGGGTCTCACGGACGTCCGCGACGCCGATGAACGTCCAGGTCACGGTCTCACCGAATTCGTTCAGGTAGGAGACCTCCTCGTCCTTCCCCATGGCCTCGGCCCGCCGCTTCGCGTCCTCGATCGAGCGCTCATGGATGAGGACGGTGTCCTCGGTGTAACGAGCGGGTGCGTATCCGCCCTCCACGACCACCCTCTGGACGAGAAGCGCGATATAGGGCCGTCGATCCGCAGCGCCTTCCGGCTGTTTCTCCGGCATGCTCGAGTCTCCGTTCCGCTCCGGTCGGGCGTCGAGTGTCACATATCCCCTCCGCTTCTCTCTCGCCATTTATCGCCGAACGGCCTCTCCGTTCGTCCGGTGGGAGAACCCGTTTGCCGGGGGATCGGGGCCGTGGGCATCATCGAGCATGACGATCACATCGGAGCTGCTCGCCTACTACGGGCAGGACAGGGAAGACGACAGGCTCCGCGCGGGGCGTGGGCGGCTGGAGCTGTGGCGGACGCAGGACGTGCTGCGCGCGGCGCTGCCCGCGGCCCCGGCCAGGGTGCTGGACGTGGGCGGCGGCACCGGGGTGCACGCCGAGTGGCTGGCCGCCGACGGGTACGAGGTCGAGCTGCTCGACCCCGTACCGCTGCACGTGGAGCGGGCGGCGCGGCTGGCCGGGGTCACCGCGCGGCAGGGGGACGCCAGGCGGCTCCCGGTGCCCGACGGGAGCGTGGACGCGGTGCTGCTGCTGGGTCCGCTCTACCACCTCCCCGAGCGTGCCGACCGGGTTCGCGCGCTGGCCGAGGCGGCACGGGCGGTGCGGCCCGGCGGCCTGGTGGCCGCCGCGACCATCAACCGTTCCGCGGCCGTGCACGACATGATCTACCAGGGGCTGTACCTGCGGCCCGAGCTGCGGGAGGTGGCGCTCTCGGCCCTGGCGGGCGGGAACCTGGGCGCCGGGCCCGCCGGCTTCACCGCCTACCTGCACGAACCGGACGACGTCCCGGCCGAGTTCGCCGACGCGGGGCTTCCCGGCGCCACCCGCCACAACCTGGAGGGCGCCTTCTGGCTGTACGGCGACATCGACGACTGGCTCGACGACCCCGAGCGCCGCGCCCTGGTGCTCGACGCCCAGCGCCGCCTGGAGTCCGTCCCCTCCCTGCTGGGCGTCGGCGGCCATATGCTCACCCTCGCCCGTAAGGCATCCTGATCGGTGACGTCCGGACCGGGCCGCCGTCTCGAATCTTCTCGGGGAACGAGGGGCCCGGCAGCCGGGCGCCCGAGAAGACTCGAAGATGGAGAGAACGTGTCGATTCGGATCGTCCCGCTGGCCGACCCCCACCCGAGCGCGTCCAGCCGCCGCCTGGTGTGGCTGGCCGTCGACGGTGACGGGGTTCCCCTCGGGTCGGCGTTCCTGCGCCTGTTCGACACCGAGGGCCAGGACCACCTGGCCGAGCTGGAGCTGAGCGTGCATCCGGCGGAGCGGCGCAGGGGCGTCGGCTCCGAGCTGCTGGCGCGGGCGGTGGCGGGCGTCGTGGCGGAGGGGCGGCGCTGCGTGCTCGCCCAGGCCGGGGCCGGCACCCCGGGCGACCGCTTCCTGGCCGAGCGGGGGTTCAGGAGGGTGCTCACCCTGACGTACGCGCGCCTCGCGCTGGTCAACACCGTCGTGGACACCGCCGCGGGCACGGCCGCGGGCACGGCCGCCGACCGGCCGCCCGCCGGATACCGGCTGCTGTCCTGGGAGGGGACGGTGCCGGACGAGCTCGCCGGCACCTTCACCGCCTCCCGCCGGGCCATGGACGACATGCCGATGGACGACACCGACTACGGCGTCGTGGTCTGGGACGTCGAACGGGTCAGGGCGGCGGCCAGGGCCGTCGAGGACCGCGGCGAACGACTCCACACCGTCGCCGCCGTCGACGAGTCCGACGGCTCGATCGCCGGGTTCACCGAGCTGGTCGTCCCCGGCGACGGCAAGGGCGACGGCCAGCACTACGGCACCGGGGTCCTGCCGGAACACCGTGGACGTGGCCTGGCCCGGTGGATGAAGGCCGAGATGATCCGGCAGGTCCGCGAGCGTTACCCGGACCTGACCGGGCTGCTGGCGGACACGGCCGAGAGCAACACCCGCATGCGGGCCGTCAACGACGCGCTCGGCTACCGGCCCACCCACAGGACGTTCCAGTACCAGCTCGACCTCTGACCCCCTTCCCGGCGCCCGGGGCGACCGGGTTCCGAGGCGTTCCCCGGCGCGGCGGCAGCCCGGTCGGGCGTCTGCCGCCGTCACCGGGACGGCTCAGCCGGCGACGCGGAACCGGATGCTCGTCGCGTGCGGCGCCTCGGCCACGCCGATGCGCTCCAGCCTGACCCTGGTCCCGCCCGGGTGGTCGAACAACCGGACGCCGTCGCCCAGCATCACGGGCGCGACGAACACGAGGATCTCGTCGAGCACCCCCGCCGCCAGGCACTGCCGGGCGACGTCGGCGCCGAGGATGTTGACGTACTTCCCGCCCGCGGCGGCCTTGGCCGCGGCGACGCCGCCGTCCAGGTCGTCGACGAAGGTGATGCCCGGCACCGGCGTGTCCGGGATGTGGTGGGTGAGCACGAACTGCGGCCCGCTCCAGGCGCCGCCGAACGGCTTCTCCTCCTTGTCGGTGCCCCGGTGGGGGTCGTCGCCGCGGAAGGTGCGGTGGCCGACGAGAAGCGCGCCGATCTCGCCGGCGAGCGTGTCGGCGGTCGGGTCGGGGCCCAGGTAGTCGGTCAGCCAGGACATGTCGCCGCCCGCTCCGGTGATGAAGCCGTCCAGCGACATGGTGGCCGAATACAGCATCTTGCTCATGGTGCGTCTCCGTCAGGGTCGGTTGCCGTTACCCGTGTTGAGACGGTGGATCGCGCGAGAAGTCATCGACGCGTCGCCGGCGGCACCCCGGGAGGCACCCCGAGCAGCGTCGCGGGCACCTCGGGCGATGTGGTGTCCGGCGCCTTCGGCAGGGGCGAGGACGGTGATGAGGGCAGGACCGGCGGGGCCGGTGTCGCGGGCAGGGCGAACGCCGCGAACAGGCCGGGGTCGTGGAAGGCGACGATCTCGGCGATCCGGTCGCCCTCGATCCACAGCAGGGAGATCGCGAAGGGGGTGTGGGCGGGCTCGCCCGGGCGCCGGACGTAGGTCGCCACGGCCGGTTGCCGGTTGGCCCGGACGGGGATCATCCGGAACCGTCCCACGTGGTCGGGCGAGCCGGCGTCCCAGCTCGCCGCCAGCGACGCCACGACCGTGTCGCGCCCCCGGAACCACATGGGCCACGGCGGCATCTGCGTCCGTACGTCCTCGGCGAGCAGGTCGGCGACGGCGGCCGGGTCGGCGCGCTCCATCGCCTCCATGTAGCGCCGCAGCACCGCTCGCTCCCGCTCGGTCGGCTCCGCCGACGGCGCCCAGTCCAGGCGGCGTTCGGGCAGGTGGTCCCGCAGCGTCGCGCGGGCGCGCTGCAGCGCGCTGTTCACCGACGCGACGCTGCCCTCCAGCAGCGTCGCGGTCTGCTTGGCGGGCCAGCCGAGCACGTCGCGCAGGATCAGCACCGCCCGCTGCCGGGGCGGCAGGTGTTGGATCGCGGCCAGGAACGCCAGCTCGATCGTCTCCCGGGTGACGGCCACGGAGTCCGGCTCGGTCTCGCCGGGGGCGGCCGGCTCCAGCAGCCGGTCCGGGAACGGCTGCATCCAGGCGATGTCGGTGCGGGACACCGGCGCGGAGCTCGGGTCCGACGGTCCGGCCAGGTGGTGCGGGAGCACCCGGCGGGCCCGGCCGTCGAGGACGTCGAGGCAGGCGTTCGTGGCGATCCGGTACAGCCAGGCGCGGAACGTCGAGCGTCCCTCGAAAGCGCCGAGCTTCCTCCACGCGCGCAGGAACGTCTCCTGAACCAGGTCCTCGGCCTCGTCGAACGAGCCCAGCATCCGGTAGCAGTGCACCCGCAGCTCGCCCCGGTGACGCTCGACGAGCGCCGCGAACGCGGACTCGTCGCCCGCCCGCGCGGCGGCCACCGTCGCGTCGCCGCCCCCCTCGCCCGTCGAGCCCGTCGAGCCCATCGAGCCCGTCGAGCCCATCGAGTTCACCGAGCGCCCCCGTCGCGTCTCGTCCACCGGTCTGACCCTGGCGGGAACCCTACGGGCCGGGTACGACAGAACGGCGCCGGGCCGCGCCCCGGAGCCCCGGAGCCCTGAAAGTCCTCGCAGCCCTCGGAGCCCCCGGGAACGCGCGTACGGGTGTGCCCCGGAGAGCGGAGCACACCCGTACGGAAAGAAGGTTAGTACCAGCCGCGCTTCTGGGCCATGGCCTGGAGGGCGCCGCGCAGCGACTGCTCCACCTGGCCCGGGTGGTCCTCGTAGCGGACCGTGAAACGGCTGTAGGTGTCGTGGCTGGAGCCGAAGCTGCCGCGCTTGTCGGCCTCCAGGATGATGTCCATCGCCTGCGGGCCCGCGATGAAGGTGAGCTCCAGCTCGTTGAAGTGGCGGCGGTACTCGGGGCCGGCGTAGTACTCGATCTCCTGGAAGAACGGCATCCGCGAGCCCTGCAGCGTGCCGCGCTCCAGGTCGGCCTTCTTGAAGCCGAAGCCCAGGTTGCTCAGCGCGCCGAGCACGTGGTCCTGGGCGGGCAGCGGGTTGACGAACAGCGGGTCGAGGTCGCCCTTGTCGAGCGCGCCGGCCAGGGCGAGCTCGGTGGAGACGCCGAGCTGCATGCCGCGCAGCGGGTGGCCGGCGACGGCGCTGATCGGGGTCTCCCACGGCACCTGGATCTCGAAGGGCGCCGACTGCGGGGCGCCCGCGGCCAGCTGGAAGGAGCCGGTGATCTGCTGGCGCAGGAAGCTGTACGTCGACTTGTACTCGTTGTCGCCGCTCTCGACCTCGACGACGGCGGTGAAGTCGATGAAGATGCCCTCCACCTTGTAGTCGGAGCCGCCGCCGCGGAAGTTGACCTGCCCGCGCAGGACCTCGCCGGGCCGCACGTGCGAGTTCTGCAGGACCGTGTCGACCTCGACACCGGCCCCGAACGCGGCCATCAGCTTACGGAACACCATCTGGACTCCCAGGGGTCGGAGAATTGTTGTCAGGGGTTGTGGATCGAGGGACTGGCCTGGCCGTTGACGCCGCCCGCACCACCCGCGCCGTCGGCGCCGTCGTTCAGCCGGGGCAGCAGCTGGGCCAGCAGCAATGTGGACAACGCGGAGGTGTCGCCGGAGGTTCCTGAGGTTCGCACGACGACCGGCCGCGGGGCGCTCTCGGCGAGCTTGGCGCCCACGTCCAGGCGGCGGCGGGCCAGCTCGTACTGGAGCACGGCGCGGTTGTCGCGGTAGGAGTCGGCGAGCCTGCGCAGCCCCTTGGCCTCGTTCTCGGCCGAGGTGAGCTCGGCGCGGCCCTTGGCCTCGATCTCCCAGCGCACCCGCTGCGCCTCGGTCTCGTGCTCCTCCAGCATGCGGGCGACGTCCTTGCGCGCGGTGTTGGCGGCGGCCCGCACCTCGACGATCCGCGCGTCACGGGTCTTCTTGGAGCGTTCGATCTCCATCAGCAGGGTGTCGATCCGGCGCTTGCGGGTCAGCTCCCACTCGCGCTCGAACGCCGACAGCTCCTTGGCGACCTTCTCGCGGGTGGCCAGGTGCTGCTGGTACTGGTCGGGGAGCTGCACGTCGGGGATGTTGGCGCCGGTGATGCGCACCCCGTAGCGGCCGAGCTGGCGGGTGAGCAGCTCCTGCATGTCGCCGACGTCGGACCCGCGCAGGTCGTAGGCGCGCTCGGTGTGCACCTGGCGGCTGCGCTGGCGGATGGCGTCCTGTACGGCACTGCTGAGCACGAGGTCGAAGTTACCGGCCCCGATGGTACGGACGAAGGCGACCGGGTCGACGATGCGGAACTTCAGGAAGAACTCGATCGACTTGAGCGGGACGTTCTCGGCCGTCGGGCAGGCCGCGATCGGCGCGGAGTAGGGGATCTCGGTGGAGGTGTCGACCACCGCGTCCACCCGGTCCCAGGGCAGCCACAGGTAGTGCCGTCCCGGAGGGAGCGTGCCCACGATGGCGCCCCACCGGCTGCGCACGCCCGTGGTGCCCTCCTCGATCTCGATGATGGCGCGGCGCCACAGCCAGACGGCCGCCGCGAGCAGGGTGAACACCGCCGCGGCCGCCGCCAGCAGGGACAGGGCGCCCCCGGCGAACACCGCGGTGCCCGCCAGGTAGAGGGCCAGCAGGAGCAGGCCCACCCAGGCGAAGCCCCGGCGGTCCTTGGGGATCACCACCGGCACGAGCTGGCCCGACTCGCCGCCGCGCAGCAGCTGGCGGATCTCCGACCACGAGGCCAGCGATTCCTTGATCTTGGAGAACTCCCTGCCGCTCAACGGACCTCCTCCTGTACGGCGCTCGCCGCGTTCTCACCGGTGGTCACGGACTGGGGCACGGACTGGGGCACGGACGCGGCCGTGCCCGCCGCACCGGCCGGGGGCACGCCCGCGTCCGGGACGGGGACGACGGCGTCGGCCGGGGCGTGCAGCAGGGCGGCGATCTCCGCCCCGCGCTTCTCGACGCGCCCGCCGATCTCGCCCGTACGGGCCCTGATCGCGGCCATGTCCGCCTCGGAGAACAGCTGTGCCTCGTGCCCGCCGACGAGCTGCCCGGCCAGGGCGAGCAGGTCGACGTCGGCGGTCTCGCCGACCTGGACCAGGCGCGGCAGGTGCGGGGCGACGGACTCGAGCTTGTCGAGCAGGTCCTGCTGGAACCGGTAGCCGAGGATCTCCGGCGCCTGGGCGGCGCTCAGCGCCCGGATGTCCAGCGCCTGGGCCTCCAGCAGCGCGGCGTTGGCCTTGGCGGTGGACTCGGCCTCCACCAGCCGCTGGCCGCCGGCGGCCTTGGCCTGGTGGGAGGCGCGCTCCAGCGCGGTGTCGATGCGGGCCTGGTGCCCGGCGATCTCGGCGTGGATGGCCGAGAGCTGCTCCTGCAGCCCGGCGAGCTCCTTGATCAGGTCGCCCTCGTTCTGCTCCTTGCGGAGCTGGAGCTCGTACTCGTAGGTGTACGCCTCCTTGGCGACCCTGATCATCTCGGGGGCGGCCAGGTCCATCCGGTACTCCTGGCTGGTCGGCTCGGCGTGCGTGATGTTGACGTCGGTGAGCCGTACGGCGGGCAGGAACTGCTGGTTGAGGTTGTCCAGCATGCCCATGGTGCTCTCGCCGACCAGGTCGTAGATCTCCTCGGCGCGCTGGGCGTAGATCAGCGAGCGGGTGACCTCGCTGATGGCGTTCTGCAGCTTGGCCTGGAAACCGCCGACCGAGCCGAGCACGAAGATGAACTCGGCCGGGTCCTCGATGCGGAACTGCAGGAACAGGTCGACGCTGGCCTTGACGCCCTGCTGGGTGGGAGCCTCGCTGATGGGCGCGTTGAACGGGTACTCGCGGGTGGTGTTGACGATGTAGCTGACCCGCTTCCACGGGTTGAACAGCGTCACCCGCCCCGGCTCGGCGATCTGCACGAGCTTGCCGAACTTGGTGATCAGGGCCTTGCAGCCCTCGGGCACCATGACCACGCTGCGCCGCCACCACAGGAACGCCGCCGCCAGCACCAGCACGACCCAGTAGTGCGGGCCGAACAGCACCCGGGCGCCCTCGGGCAGCCCGGTGGCCACCAGGCCGACCACGCCGAGACCGGCCAGCACGACCAGCGGGACGATCACCCTGGCGGTGGTGCTCCTGGGGATGACCACCGGGGAGATGACGTGGACCGGCTCGCCGTCCGGGCCGTTGCCGCTGAAGCTGCGGTTGACGATCTCGCCGGCCTCGTTCAGCGGCGCGCTGCGGGCCTCGATGACCGTACCCACGGACGCGCCCTGGTCGCGGGCCGCGGTGAAGTCGGAGGGGGTGAGCGCGAAGCCCGCGACGGCCCCGGACCCGCCCTGCCTGCCGCCCTGGCCGGTGAACTGGCCCTGGACCTGGCCGGCGAACTGCTCGGCGGCCTGGCCGACCACCTGGCGCATGTCACCGCCCTGGCCTATCGTCTGGGCCGCGGCCCTGGCGTACTGCATGGCTTCCCTTGGCCGGGACATCACACCTCCGGATTATTCATAGCTCGAAGAGCCGATATATCACGCTTTGTGATCGTGCGCACTCGGGACAGTAAAGGGGATGCCGCTTGCGATCCGCTTGTCAAGCGGTTGACGTGGCCCCGCGCCGAGCGTACGGCGTCCCCGGGAGGCCGTCGCCGGAAGGGGGACGCCCGTCCCCGGGCGGGGGAGGGACGGCCTCCCGGACGCGAGGGACCGGCCCCGGGGGAGGGGGACGGGGCCGTCCGGGGGAGAACTGTCGGTCGCTCCGCCTACAGTGAGACAGGTGAGGCCGGTAACAGATTTGCAGCGCAAGGTGGCCCCCTTCGAGGTCGTCACCGACATGATCCCTTCGGGTGACCAGCCCACCGCGATCGCCGAGCTCGAACGGCGCGTCAAGGCCGGTGACCGGGACAACGTCCTGCTGGGAGCCACGGGCACGGGCAAGACCGCCACGGTCGCCTGGCTGATCGAGCGCGTCCAGAGGCCGACCCTGGTCATCCAGCCCAACAAGACGCTCGCCGCCCAGTTCGCCAACGAGCTGCGCGAGATGATGCCCAACAACGCCGTCGAGTACTTCGTCTCCTACTACGACTACTACCAGCCCGAGGCGTACGTCCCGCAGAGCGACACCTACATCGAGAAGGACTCCTCGATCAACGAGGAGGTCGAGCGGCTCCGTCACTCGGCGACCAACTCGCTGCTGACCCGCCGCGACACCATCGTGGTGGCCTCGGTGTCGTGCATCTACGGCCTGGGCACCCCCCAGGAGTACGTCGACCGCATGGTCAGGCTCAAGGTCGGCCAGGAGATCGAGCGAGACGTCCTGCTCCGCCGCCTCGTCGACATGCAGTACGTCCGCAACGACATGGCCTTCACCCGGGGCACCTTCCGGGTGCGCGGCGACACCATCGAGATCATCCCCAAGTACGAAGAGCTCGCCGTGCGGATCGAGATGTTCGGCGACGAGATCGAGAAGCTCTCGACCATGCACCCGCTGACCGGCGAGGTGATCACCGAGGACACCGAGCTCTACATCTTCCCGGCCTCGCACTACGTCGCGGGCACCGAGCGGATGGAGAACGCCGTCCGGGGCATCGAGGCCGAGCTGGCCGAGACCCTGGAGACCATGGAGCGCCAGGGCAAGCTCCTGGAGGCCCAGCGGCTGCGCATGCGCACCACCTACGACCTGGAGATGATGCGCCAGATCGGCAGCTGCTCCGGCATCGAGAACTACTCGCGCCACATGGACGGCCGCGCCCCGGGCAGCGCGCCCAACACCCTGCTCGACTACTTCCCCGAGGACTTCCTCCTCGTCCTGGACGAGTCCCACCAGACCGTCCCGCAGATCGGCGCCATGTACGAGGGCGACGCCTCCCGCAAGCGCACCCTGGTCGACCACGGCTTCCGCCTGCCGTCGGCCATGGACAACCGCCCGCTGAAGTGGGAGGAGTTCCTGGAGCGCATCGGCCAGACGATCTACCTGTCGGCCACCCCGGGCACCTACGAGCTGGGCCGCTCCAAGGGCGACGTGGTCGAGCAGGTCATCCGGCCGACCGGCCTGATCGACCCCGAGGTGATCGTCAAGCCGACCAAGTCGCAGATCGACGACCTGATCCACGAGATCCGCCTGCGCACCGAGAAGGACGAGCGGGTCCTGGTCACCACGCTGACCAAGAAGATGTCCGAGGACCTCACCGACTACCTGCTGGAGCTCGGCATCCGGGTCCGCTACCTGCACAGCGAGGTCGACACCCTGCGCCGCATCGAGCTCCTGCGCGAGCTGCGGATGGGCGAGTTCGACGTGCTGGTCGGCATCAACCTGCTCCGCGAGGGCCTGGACCTGCCCGAGGTGTCGCTGGTGGCCATCCTCGACGCCGACAAGGAGGGCTTCCTGCGCTCGGAGACCTCCCTGATCCAGACCATCGGCCGCGCGGCCCGCAACGTCTCCGGCCAGGTGCACATGTACGCCGACCGGGTCACCCCCTCGATGGAGCGGGCGATCGACGAGACCAACCGCCGCCGGGCCAAGCAGATCGCCTACAACGAGGCCAACGGCATCGACCCGCAGCCGCTCCGCAAGAAGATCGCCGACATCCTCGACTCGCTCAGCCGCGAGGACGCCGACACCGAGCAGCTCCTCGGCGGCAGCGGCCGTCAGCAGTCGCGCGGCAAGGCCCCGGTGCCCGGTTTCGCGCTCAAGCAGGCGGGCCAGCACGCCAAGGCGATCGCCGGGGAGATGCCCAGGGCCCAGCTGGAGGCGCTGATGGAGTCGCTCACCGCGCAGATGCACCAGGCCGCCGCCGACCTCCAGTTCGAGGTGGCCGCCAGGCTCCGCGACGAGATCAAGGAGCTCAAGCGAGAGGTCCGCGACATGCGCGAGGCCGGGGTCTCCTGACCGGCCGGACCCCCCGGCGTCCCGGGCGGTCCTCGGCCGGGCCGGCAGGAGGCCGGGGGAGGAGACCGGGCGGGCGGGAAACCGGGGGCAGCAAAACGGTTCGCCGGTCTCCGGCGAGTCCGGATACGGTCGGGGGATGCGACGGTGCGCCGGGTGCGGCTGCTGGGAGTACGGCGGGGCACCCGGCTGTGACCGGTGCGCGGCGCTGATCGACCGGATCGTCGAGGACGGCTGGCGGGAGTTCCTGCGGGAACGCTTCGGCCCGGACGGGCCGTCCGCCGAGGAGGAGCCGGTGATCGCCGAGATGATCGCGGACGAGCCCGACCGGCACGGCTGGCGGGTCGTCGACGCCGCTCTCGACCGGATCGGCTGCCCCGGGTGCGGGGGGCCGCTGGGCCGGGGGCCGCGAGGCTGCCCGCCGTGCGACCTCGCCGACGGCTTCCGCTACTCGGCCGTCGAGATCGACCGCCCCCACGTGCCGCCCGGTAACGAGCACGCGATCAGGGTCGGTGTCTCGGTGATCCGCGCCGGGCACCGGCAGTCGCCGAGGACCCTGCTCGGCTGGAGACTCGGCCTGCCCGCCCTGCTGGACGGTTTCCTGCCCACCACCTCCCAGGCCCAGGCACTGCGCGCCCGCATCAACGCCGGAGCCGGCTACGACGACCTCGCCGGCCTCTACGACGACCTCGCGATCACGGACCGATGAACCCGCTCAGGTCGAGGTCGATGTCGACCGGGAAGCCGATTCGGCGGTCCACCCGCCGGTCGGCCCCGGATAGAACCATTCGGGGAAAACGGCTGTCATGAGAGAACCTCCTTCGGCGACACCCCGGAACATTACCTGCAGGAGTCATGGCGACACCCTCCGTGTTCGGCGCGCAGGTCGTTCGGAGCCGCTGGGCCGCGAGGGAGGGTCAGGGGGAGTCGTCGTGGCGGGAGCGGTTGATCATCGTGCGGTTGTAGAGCTCGTCGATCTCGTCCAGCGGGTCGGGCGCGCGGCGGCGGGCCTCGATCTCCAGGTCGGTGCGCCCCTGGATCTGCTCGATGCTCCCGGCCGAGTGCTCCATCTGGTCGTTGCGCAGGTCGGCCCTGATCCGCGCGCAGGACGTGGTCAGCTTGGAGTGGTGCTCGCGCAGCCTGCTCAGGGCCGTGTGGTCGACGTAGGGCGACACCCGGCGTTCCCGGGCGTAGTGGGCGAGCTGGGTGTCCAGCTGCTCGGCGTGCACCGTGATCTCGGCCACCAGGTGGGGCAGGTCGCCCAGGCCCCAGCCGCCACGGAGCGCGTGCTCCACGGCCTGACGGGTCAGTGAGACCTCGCGCTTCAGGTCGAGCCGCATCCGCTCGGTCTCGGCGGCGTCACCGGTGCCCATGGCCGCCACCTGCGAGGCGACCCGGGTGCCGACCTTCCTGGCCTTCTTGGTGGCCTTCTTGCCGACCTTGACCAGCAGGTAGATCCCCACTCCTCCCAGGAGAAGGAAGAACAGCAGGATCACCAGCAGGACGATGAGGAAATCGCCGATCGGAGCCACCTCCCGGCAGGGGTTGGACGGGATGTCACGAGCATAGCCCGCACCGGCGCCCCCGCGGGGGCGCCGGATGCGGCCAGACCGGCCGGTGCCGGTCGGAGGGGACGGCCCGGGCGGCTCGTCGAAGGGCCCGGGCGGAGCGGCGTCATCGCGGGACCGGCTGGGCGGCGCGCCGCCGCCGTCGCAACCGCCGGGTCGCCAGCCAGGCCAGCACCCCGAGCACCGCCAGCACCACGACGACCAGCACCGGGAGGAAGATCGCGACCAGGCTGATGCCCAGCGATCCGGCGTCCTCGACCGTGCTGACCACGGGCGCGCCCACCCCGGCCGTGCCGGCGTTCACCACAGGCCTGGTGGCGGCCTTCATGGTGTGCACGGCCAGCGCGATCCCGATGCCCAGCAGCCAGCTCAGCCAGGGGTTGTGGCTCATCCAGGTCGAGCCGTCCAACCGGGTCGCGGCCTCGGTGGCGCTGAAGACCACGCCGCCGGAGGCCGGGCGGACGACGGTCTGGATCATGTCGTTGACGCTGTCGACCACCGGGACCTTGTCGAGCACGAACTCCGCCAGGAGCAGCACCGCGATGATCCCCAGCACCCAGCCGTTGGTGAGCCAGGCGAACTCCTGCGGCAGCCGGATCTGATCGGTGAAGTTGGCGAGCAGGCCGACCACCAGCAGCGGGATGTAGGCGTTGAGCCCGGCCGCGGTGGAGAGTCCGAGGCCTGTCAGTGCCGCGAGCATCGCACCTCCGTAGTGTTCTCTGCCGGGTTCAACGGCCACCGCCCGCCGAACGATCCCGATCCGGCCGCCCCGGCGGGTATCACTCCGGTATCGACGGGCGTGTCCGTACCGTCACCGGACCCCGTGCCGCGCCCCTCCCGCCCGTGTTGCCCGTGTTGCCCGTGCCGCCCGTGTTCCTCGCGCCGCCCGGATCTCCCGCGTCGTCCAGGCCCTCCGCGTCGTCCAGGCCCTCCAGGGCGGTCGCCGCGCTCACGATGTCCGTCCCGTCGGCCGCGTTCACGACGTCGGCGCCGGCCGGGTGGGGCGGCAGCCAGCCCCGGCCTGGCACGTAGTGGCGCACCACCCTGGCCGGGATGCCCGCGATCACGCTGTGGTCGGGGAACTCCCCGCGCACCACCGCCCCGCCCGCCACCACGCACTGCCTGCCGATCCTGGTTCCCGGCAGGATGATCGCACCGGTGCCCAGCCACGAGCCCGGCCCGATGGAGACCGGGGTGTTGCGCGGCCACTGCCGGCCGATCGGCGCCTCGGGGTCGTCGTAGACGTGGTTCTGGTCGGTGATGTAGACGTACGGGCCGGTGAAGACGTCGTCGCCGATGTCGATCGACTGGTGGCCCACGATGTGACTGCCCCGGCCGATGGAGCAGCTCCGGCCGATCCGCACGATCGAGTCCGGGCCCAGGTCCACGCCCGGCCCCATGCCCGCGGAGACGGAGACCCGCTCACCGATCAGGGTGTGCTCGCCGATCTCGATCCAGGCCTCACCGAAGATCGCCCCCACCGGGAACGACAGGCACGCGCCCTCGCCCAGGTGCCGGAACCGGTAACCGCCGGGGCTGGCCGGGGTGACGGTGCCGGCCTCGCGGACGGCGGCCCAGAGCCGGTGAACGAGGCTGCCCGCGGCACGCCGTACCACATCACGAAGTGACATGACGGACCAAGTTACCGCTCGGTCGGATCCGCCGGGTACGCGGGTCGGGGTCGTCCGGGCCGTCCGCCTGCGCCGTTTGTTATTCTGAGAGCCCGTGGACCTGTAGGCCATTCATAAGGGTGCGCCGACTGATCTGTAACGACCACGGGAGCCTTCTTGCGCAGCGCCGCACACACCAAACATCTGTTCGTCACCGGCGGCGTCGCCTCCAGCCTGGGAAAGGGACTGACGGCCTCCAGCCTCGGACGCCTTCTCAAGCTGCGCGGCCTGCGGGTCACCATGCAGAAGCTCGACCCCTACCTCAACGTCGACCCCGGCACCATGAACCCGTTCCAGCACGGTGAGGTGTTCGTCACCGACGACGGTGCCGAGACCGACCTGGACGTCGGCCACTACGAGCGGTTCCTCGACACCGAGCTGCACGGCTCGGCCAACGTGACCACCGGCCAGGTGTACTCCAACGTCATCGCCAAGGAGCGCCGCGGCGAGTATCTCGGCGACACCGTGCAGGTCATCCCGCACATCACCAACGAGATCAAGGACCGGATCCGGTCCATGGCCGGGCCCGAGGTGGACGTGGTGATCACCGAGGTCGGCGGCACCGTGGGCGACATCGAGTCGCTGCCCTTCCTCGAGGCCGTCCGCCAGGTCCGCCACGAGGTCGGCCGCGACAACGTGTTCTTCCTGCACGTCTCGCTGCTGCCCTACATCGGGCCGAGCGGGGAGCTGAAGACCAAGCCGACCCAGCACTCGGTGGCCGCGCTGCGCAGCATCGGCATCCAGCCCGACGCGATCGTCTGCCGGTCGGACCGGCCGATCACCAACTCGCTCAAGCGCAAGATCAGCCTGATGTGCGACGTCGACGAGGACGCGGTCGTCTCCGCGATCGACGCCGCCAGCATCTACGACATCCCCAAGGTGCTGCACTCCGAAGGGCTGGACGCCTACGTGGTGCGCCGCCTGGGCCTGCCCTTCAGGGACGTCGACTGGAAGGAGTGGGAGCAGCTCCTGCGCCGGGTGCACCGCCCGGCCAACGAGGTCACGATCGCGCTCGTCGGCAAGTACATCGACCTGCCCGACGCCTACCTGTCGGTCACCGAGGCGCTGCGCGCGGGCGGCTTCGCCAACGACGCCCGCGTCAACATCCGCTGGGTCAAGAGCGACGACTGCGAGACCCCCGAGGGCGCCGCCCGCGAGCTCGACGGCGTCGACGGCGTGCTGGTCCCCGGCGGCTTCGGCGTGCGCGGCATCGAGGGCAAGGTCGGCGCGATCCGGCACGCCAGGGAGAACAAGGTCCCGCTGCTCGGCATCTGCCTGGGCATGCAGTGCATGGTCATCGACGCCGCCCGGCACCTGGCCGGCATCGAGGACGCCGGCAGCACCGAGTTCGACGCCGAGACCACCCACCCGGTCATCTCCACCATGGCCGACCAGGAGGACGTCGTCTCCGGCGAACGCGACATGGGCGGCACCATGCGGCTGGGCCTCTACCCGGCCAGGCTCGCCGAGGACTCGCTGGCCCGGCGGCTGTACGGCATGGCCAAGGTCGACGAGCGCCACCGCCACCGCTACGAGGTCAACAACTCCTACCGCGATCAGCTGGAGAAGGTCGGCATGGTCTTCTCCGGGCTCTCGCCCGACGGACGCCTGGTGGAGTACGCCGAGCTGCCCGCCGACGCCCACCCCTTCTTCATCGGCACCCAGGCGCACCCGGAGTTCCGCTCCCGGCCGACCCGGGCGCACCCCCTGTTCAAGGGCCTGATCGCCGCCGCGCTGACGTACGCCGACGTCCGCGGCACCGCCGCCAAGGCCGGGCGGGGCAAGTGAGCGGCCCCGGAGAGGGCACCGAGCCCGCCGCGCCCGCCGCGCCCGCCGGAGGCACCGCGCCCGCCGCGCCCGCCGGGGAGGCCGGCACCGCCGAGGTCGTCGGGGGTCCCGCGGACCTGGAGGTCCGGGACGTGCCCGAGGAGTGGAAGGTCGACTCCCGCACCGAGCGCTTCCGCGCCCGGGTGATCACCGGCGTCACCGAGGCGGTGGTGATGCCGGACGGCGAGGTCGTCAACCGCGACTACGTCGTCCACCCCGGCTCGGTGGCGGTCGTCGCCCTCGACGAGGCGGGCCGGATCCTGCTGCTGCGCCAGTACCGCCACCCCGTGCGGCGGCTGCTGTGGGAGCTGCCCGCCGGGCTGCGCGACGTGGACGGGGAGCCCCTGTACGTCGGGGCCGCCCGCGAGCTCGCCGAGGAGACCGGCTACCGGGCCCGGACCTGGAACGTCCTCGTCGACGCCTTCACCTCGCCGGGCATGGCGGACGAGCGCACCCGGATCTTCCTGGCCAGGGACGTCTCGCCGCTGCCCGAGGGGGAGCTGGACTTCGTCCGCCGGCACGAGGAGGCCGACATGCCGCTGGTCTGGATCCCCCTGTCCGAAGCGGTTCGGCGTGCCATGGCGGGAATGATCCACAATTCCCAAGCCGTGGCCGGTATTCTCGCCGCATACGCCGCTTCGGCGGATGGATTCGCCTCTCTGCGGCCCGCCGACGCACCGGAGGCATGACAGGAGGACACCCTGAGCGAGACGGAGGCCGTCCTCTCCAGCTACCTCGACCACCTGGCGGTGGAGCGGGGCCTGGCCGCCAACACCCTGGCCTCCTACCGCCGTGACCTCCTGCGCTACCTCGAACACCTGAGGAACCTCGGGCGCGTCACCCTCGGCGAGGTCGCCGAGGGTGACGTCACCGCCTTCGTGGCGGCCCTCAGGGAGGGGGACGAGGAACACCGGGCCCTCGTCGCCGCCTCGGCGGCACGGGCCGTCTCCGCCGTGCGGGGCCTGCACCGCTTCGCGCTGACCCAGGGCGTCTGCCGCCACGACCCCGCCCGCCAGGTACGCCCGCCCCGCCAACTGCGGCGACTGCCCAGGGCGATCAGCGTCCGCGACGTGGAGCGGCTGATCGCCGCCTGCGGTCCCGACGGCGCCCCCCTGACCTTGCGCAACCGGGCCCTGCTGGAGCTGCTGTACGGCACCGGCGCGCGCATCTCCGAGGCCGTGGGGCTCACCGTGGACGACGTCGACCTGGGCGCCGGCGCCCAGCGGGTGCGGCTGCGCGGCAAGGGCGGCCGCGCCCGCCTGGTGCCGCTGGGAGGCTTCGCCGGGGAGGCCCTTCGCGCCTACCTCGCCCGCGCCCGCCCCCGCATCGCCGCCCGGGGGCGCGGTGGCCCGGGGCTGTTCCTCAACGCCCGCGGCGGCCGGCTGACCCGCCAGGGCGCCTGGGAGGTCCTGCAGGGCGCGGCCGAACGGGGCGGGCTCGACGGCGTGTCACCACATATGTTGCGACATTCGTTCGCAACGCACCTCCTCGACGGGGGCGCGGACGTTAGGGTGGTTCAGGAACTACTCGGCCACGCCTCGGTGACCACCACCCAGGTGTACACCCAGGTAACGGTCGACGAACTCCGAGAGGTCTGTGCCGCTGCTCATCCGCGCACGCGGGATTGACCTTGCTTATGTCCGGGCGTGCCGCCTTGCCGCATACGTGTTGACGCCATAGTGTCCGTCCGGACGGTTCCGGTTAGAGGCCGTCAGGGAGGTTCGACTGGTGACTGTGACCACCGACGGTTCTATCCGGGGTGCTACTTCGGCAAACCCCGAGAATCCCTGGGGCGACACCAAGACCGCCGGGACCCCTCGCAGCGGGGGAGTCCTCGGCCCGACCGGGCGCCCCCGGCCGGTCTTTCCCGACCCGCCCCCGCGCACGGTGCACGGGCCGGCGCGGGTCGTCGCCATGGTCAACCAGAAGGGCGGGGTCGGCAAGACGACCACCACCATCAACCTGGGAGCCGCGCTGGCGGAGGCCGGGCTGAAGGTGCTGCTCGTCGACTTCGACCCGCAGGGCGCCCTGTCGGTCGGCCTGGGCATCAACCCCCTCCAGCTCGACCTGACGGTCTACAACCTCCTGATGGAGCGGCAGATCACCGCCAGGGACGTGCTGCTGGAGACCGGCGTCGAGCGCATGGACCTGCTGCCCAGCAACATCGACCTGTCGGCCGCCGAGGTCCAGCTCGTCACCGAGGTCGCCCGCGAGCAGGTGCTCGGCCGGGTCATCAAACCCCTGCTGCCCGAGTACGACGTCTGCCTGATCGACTGCCAGCCGTCCCTGGGCCTGCTCACGATCAACGCGCTGGCCTGCGCGCACGGCGTCATGGTGCCGCTGGAGTGCGAGTTCTTCGCGCTGCGCGGCGTCGCGCTGCTGATGGACACGATCATCAAGGTCCAGGAGCGCATCAACGACGAGCTGGTCATCGAGGGCCTGCTCGCCACCATGTACGACGCGCGCACCCTGCACGGCCGCGAGGTGCTGGCCCGGGTCGTGGAGGCGTTCGACGACAAGGTCTACCACACGGTGATCAACCGGACCGTCCGCTTCCCGGACGCGACCGTGGCCGGTGAGCCCATCACCAGCTTCGACTCCTCCTCGCTCGGCGCCAGCGCCTACCGCGAGCTCGCCAGGGAGGTCCTCGCCAGGTGGGCCGCGATGGAGCAGTGATCGTCCCGCCCACGGGCACGGGACGATCATCGGGTACGGGACACTGGGGGGATGACCGAGCAGCCGCGAGCCGAGGATGACACCTTCAAGGTGCATCTGGAGGTCTTCGAGGGCCCGTTCGACCTCCTGCTCGGCCTGATCTCCAAGCACAAGCTGGACATCACCGAGGTCTCGCTCAGCCAGGTCACCGACGAGTTCATCTCCTACATCCGCGCCAGGGGCCCGGAGTGGGACCTGGACCAGACGAGCCACTTCCTGCTCGTCGCGGCCACCCTGCTCGACCTCAAGGCCGCCCGGCTGCTGCCGGCCGGGGAGGTCGACGACGAGGAGGACCTGGCCCTGCTGGAGGCCCGGGACCTGCTCTTCGCCCGCCTGCTGCAGTACCGGGCGTACAAGGAGGTCGTGAAGGTCTTCTCCGCCCGGATGGCCGAGGAGGCGCTGCGCTTTCCCCGGACGGTGCCGATGGAGGCGCGGTTCGCGAGCCTGCTGCCCGCGCTGGTGCTGGGCATCGGCCCCGACCGGCTCGCGGAGATCGCCCGGCGGGCCTTCGCCCCCAAGGTCCCGCCGTCGGTCTCGGTGGCCCACATCTACCAACCGCTCGCCAACGTCCGCGAGCAGGCGGCTATCCTGGTCGAGCGGCTGCGGCGGGTGCGGCGGGCGACCTTCCGGGCCCTCACCTCCGACTGCACCGGCACTTTCGAGGTCGTGGCGCGTTTCCTGGCCGTCCTGGAGCTCTACCGGGAGTCGGCCGTCTCCTTCGAGCAGGTGGAGCCTCTCGGGGATCTGCACGTGACCTGGACCGGCAGCGACGACGGAGACGTCGCCGTGGCCGACGACTACGACGAGACCACCGCGAAGAGAGAGCCAGCCGATGAGTGACGTGGCGCCCGGGCCGGGCCCCACCCCGGACACGGGCCCTGCTCCGGACACCGACCCTGCCACGGGTACGGCCCCGGACACGGGCTCCGAGCCGGGCCTGCGCGCGGGGCTGGAGGCGATCCTGCTGGTGGTGGACGAGCCCGTCGCCGAGATCACCCTGGCCCAGGTGCTGGACCGGCCCGTCGCGGAGGTCTCCCAGGTGATCCGGGAGCTCTCGGCGGAATACACCGGGGCCGGACGGGGTTTCGACCTCAGAGAGGTCGCGGGCGGCTGGCGGTTCTACACGCGGGCCGAGTGCGCGCCTCTCGTCGAGCGGTTCGTCCGCGACGGCCAGCAGACGCGCCTGACCCAGGCCGCGCTGGAGACCCTGGCCGTGGTCGCCTACCGGCAGCCGGTGAGCCGGGCACGGGTGGCGGCCATCCGCGGTGTCAACAGCGACGGCGTCATGCGCACGCTGGTGACCAGGGGGCTGGTCGAGGAGGCCGGCACCGAACCGGAGAGCCAAGCCGTGCTCTACCGGACGAGTTCGTATTTTCTCGAGCGGATGGGCCTGCGGGAGCTCGACGAGCTTCCCGAACTGGCGCCCTTCCTGCCCGACGACATGGAATCCCTAGAGGAGCAGAAGCAGTGAACAACAGGCGCAGTACCCCGTCCGGTGATGGACGCGGTCAAGGCCGTGGCGGAGCCCCGCGCGGCGGAGGTTCCCGTGGAGGGTCGCAGTCCGGTGGATTCCGGGGCGGATCATCCCGGGGTGGATCGTCCTCGGGCGGTTCCCGCGGGGGGTCGTCGGGCGGTTTCCGTCCGGACGCTCCGCGCAGGGACGACCGGGGCGGTTTCCGCGCGGAGCGCGACGGCTCGCGGAGCCGGTTCGGCGGCCCCTCCGGCGACCGGCAGGGCGGCGGCCACCGTTCCGACGGCCCGCGCCGCGACGACCGCGGTGACTTCCGTTCCGACGGCCCGCGCGGGGACGACCGGGGCGGCTTCCGTTCCGACGCTCCGCGCAGGGACGACCGGGGCGGTTTCCGCGCGGAGCGCGACGGCTCGCGGAGCCGGTTCGGCGGCCCCTCCGGCGACCGGCAGGGCGGCGGCCACCGCTCCGACGGCCCGCGCCGCGACGACCGGGGAGGCTCCTCCTTCGGCGGATCGCGTGACGGCGACGCGCGTAGCCGGTTCGGGGGTTCTTCCGGCGACCGGCAGGGCGGCTTCCGTTCCGACGGCCCGCGCAGGGAAGACCGGGGCGGCTTCCGCTCCGACGGCCCGGGCCGCGACGACCGGGGCGGTTACCGCTCCGACGGCCCGCGCAGGGAAGACCGGGGCGGTTACCGCTCCGACGGCCCGGGCCGTGACGACCGGGGTGACCGGGGCGGTTCCTCCTTCGGCGGGTCCCGCGACGGTTCGCGGGGCGGTTTCCGTTCCGACGGCCCGAGCCGTGACGACCGGAGCGGTTTCCGCGCCGACCGGGACGGCTCCCGGGGAAGGCCCGGCTCCGACCGCCGGGGCGGCGCGCCGGCCGGTGGCTCCCGTGGTCGTTTCGGCAGGAACGACCGCCGCGACGGCGTCCAGACCATCGGCGGTGGCCGGGCCGAGGCGTACGGCGAGCGCCGCCCCTCCGACCGGAACCCGGCCGACCGGAACCCGGCGGGCCGGTCCTCCACCGGCCGCGCCTCCACCGGGCGGGCTTCCGGGGGCAAGGCCCCGCTCCGGCCCGGCACGATCGCGAACGACCGGTTCAAGACCGCTCGCCAGCCCAGGCGTGACTCCGACTTCTACGACCGCGACTACGTCGACGAGCGCGACACCACCGAGGTCCCGGACGGCGTCCGGCTGCAGAAGGTCCTCGCCCAGGCGGGCGTGGCCAGCCGCCGGGCCTGCGAGGACATGATCGGCGAGGGGCGGGTGACGGTCGACGGCCAGGTGGTGCGCCGCTTCGGCGCCCGCGTCGACCCGGCCAAGCAGGTCATCCACGTCGACGGCAAGCGCCTGCCGACCATGCCCGACCTGGTCTATCTCGCGATCAACAAGCCGATCGGCGTGGTCAGCACCATGTCCGACCCGGACGGGCGGCCCTCGCTGGCCGACTTCGTGGCCGACCGCACCGAGCGCCTGTTCCACGTGGGCCGACTCGACACCGAGACCGAGGGACTGATCCTGCTCACCAACGACGGTGAGCTGGCCAACCGCCTGACCCACCCGAGCTACGGCGTGCAGAAGAAGTACTGGGCGAAGGTGCCGGGCCGGATCGAGCGCGACCTCGGCCGCCGCCTGAAGAAGGGCGTCGAGCTGGAGGACGGCCTGGCCAAGGCCGACTCCTTCAGCCTGGTCCAGGAGCACGGCCAGCAGGCCCTGGTCGAGATCGTCCTGCACGAGGGCCGCAAGCACATCGTCCGCCGGATGCTGGAGGAGGTCGGCCACCCGGTCATCGACCTGGCCAGGATCGAGTTCGGCCCGGTCAAGCTGGGCCGGCTCAAGCCGGGCACAGTCCGCGCGCTGACCCTCACCGAGGTCGGGGAACTCTACGCGGCGGTCGGGCTGTAACCTGCCTGATACGCGAGTCAGGACACGCCGGACCACCCCTCGGGGTGGTCCGGCGTGGGTCGATACGGAGGAACGGCGATGGTGCGGGCGATCCGCGGTGCGATCCAGGTCGAGGCCAACGACCGGGACGAGATCCTGTCCGGGGTCACCGAGCTGGTCAGCGAGGTGATGGGCCGGAACAGGCTCACCACCGACGACGTGATCAGCGTCATCTTCACGGCCACGACCGATCTCACCGCCGAGTTCCCCGCCCTCGCGGCCCGGAAGCTCGGTTTCCACGACGTCCCGCTGATCTGCGCCTCCGAGATCGACGTCCCGGGCGCGCTGCCCCGCGTTGTACGGCTGATGGCCCACGTCGACGTCGACCGGCCCCGCCACGAGATCCAGCACGTCTACCTGCGCGGCGCCGTCGCCCTGCGCGTGGACATCGCCCAGTGACCCCCTCGTGCGTCACCACCCCCGAGGAGCGCGCGTGAGCGGTCTCGAGAGCGTCCTGGTCGTCGGCACCGGGCTGATCGGCACCTCGATCGCCCTGGCCCTGCGCGACCAGGGCGTCACCGTCCACCTGGCCGACCGCGACGCCGCGTCCCTGCGGCTGGCGCGGGAGCTGGGCGCGGGCGTGGAGTGGGCCGAGGGGACGCGGGCGGACGTCGCGGTCATCGCGGTTCCGCCGCACGCGGTCGCGGAGCGGCTCGCCGCCCTCCAGAAGGCCGGCGCGGCCCGGTTCTACACCGACGTGGCCAGCGTCAAGGTGCTCCCGCTGGCCCAGGCCGCCGATCTCGGCTGCGACCTGACGACCTACGTGGCCGGGCACCCGCTCGCCGGCCGCGAGCGCTCCGGGCCCGCCGCGGCGCGGGCCGACCTGTTCCTCGGACGCCCGTGGGCGCTCTGCCCGGCCGAGGAGACCTCGCCCGACGCGCTGGAGATCATGTACGGGCTGGTCAAGCTCTGCGGCGGCGAGGCCGTCAGGATCGGCGCCGAGGAGCACGACCGGGCCGTCGCGGTCGTCTCGCACGCCCCGCACGTGACCGCCGCCGCGGTGGCCGCCCGTCTCGCGGGCGCCCCGGCCGCCGCGCTCGGCCTGGCCGGGCCGGGGGTACGGGACGTCACCCGCATCGCCGCGAGCGACCCGGCGCTGTGGACCGGCATCCTGTCGGGCAACGCGCTGCCGGTGGCCGAGGTGCTTGAGGCGGTGGCGGCCGACCTGGCCGCCGCGGCGGCCTCGCTGCGGGCGGCCGCCGACCCCGCCGCCATGGCGGCCGTCACCGAGCTGCTGCACCGCGGCGTCGCGGGCACCGGCCGGATCCCCGGCAAGCACGGCGGGCCCCAGCGGCCCTACTCCACCGTCCAGGTGATCATCGGAGACCGTCCCGGCGAGCTGGCCAGGCTCTTCAAGGTGGCCGAGGCGGTGGGCGTCAACATCGAGGACGTGCGCCTGGAGCACGCCCCGGGCCTGCCCCTGGGCGCCGCGGAGCTCTGGGTGCGGCCCGAGGCGGTGCCCGCGCTGAGCGAGGCCCTGCGCGCCCACGGCTGGCACCTTCCCTGAGGGAGCCCTCCCCGGGGACGTGATCGGCGTCGTCCCCGGCCGGCCCCGGCCGCTCGATGCGTGCTTCCTTCCCGGCTCCCGGTAGCCTCGTACGGACAACTGAAGCGGGCTGCAAGGGAGAGGCGTCGTGACCGGACTGGTCGTCGCCATGGACGGTCCTTCGGGATCGGGCAAGTCGAGCGCGTCACGAGGGGTGGCGCGGGCCCTTGGGCTGCGCTACCTCGATACCGGCGCGATGTACCGGGCGATCACCTGGTGGATGCTCCAGCGGGGTGTCGACCTCGCCGACCCGGGTGCGATCGCCTCCCTGGCGCTCGACCCGGTGCTCACGCTGGGCACCGACCCGGACGCCCCGGCGGTGGCGGTCGACGGCGTCGACGCCGCCGCGCCGATCCGTACCGCGGAGGTCACCGCGGCCGTCTCGGCGGTCAGCGCGGTGCCCGAGGTGCGGCGCCGCCTGGTGGCCGAGCAGCGTGAGATCATCGGTTCGGGCGGCATCGTCGTCGAGGGCCGTGACATCGGCACGGTCGTGGCGCCCGACGCCGCGGTCAAGATCTACCTGACCGCGAGCGCGGACGCCAGGGCGCTGCGCCGTACGGCGGAGCTGGCCGGCACCACGGTGGAGGCGCAGCGGGCCGCGATGGCCCGCCGCGACACCCTCGACTCGACCCGCGCGACGGACCCGCTGGCCAAGGCGGCCGACGCCGTCGAACTCGACACCACGGCGCTGAACCTCGAAGAGGTCGTCGCCGAAATACTGCGTGTGATTAAGGAAAAGGCGTGACCGGGGAATACGACGACGACAACGGCTGGATCGACGCGGAGCTCGCCGATTCAGGTACCGACGACAGCTCCAGGGGCCAGGGGCACGACGGGGACGAGGCGTACGACAACGCCCCGCAGCCGGTCGTGGCCGTGGTGGGCCGCCCCAACGTGGGCAAGTCCACCCTGGTCAACCGGATCATCGGCCGCCGCGAGGCGGTCGTGGAGGACGTGCCCGGGGTGACCCGCGACCGCGTCACCTACGACGCCACCTGGCGGGGGCGCCGCTTCACGGTGGTCGACACCGGAGGCTGGGACCCGGACGCGACCGGCATGGCACTGAAGATCGCCGAGCAGGCGCAGGTGGCCGCCGAGCTGGCCGACGTGATCCTGTTCGTGGTGGACGCCGTCGTGGGCGTGACCGACGCGGACGAGATCGTCGGCCACGTGCTGCGCGGGTCCGGCAAGCCGGTCATCCTCGCCGCCAACAAGGTCGACAACCAGCAGATGGAGCTGGAGGCCGCCGGCCTCTGGTCGCTGGGCCTGGGGGAGCCGCAGCCGGTCTCGGCGCTGCACGGCCGCTCCAGCGGCGACCTGCTGGACGTGATCCTGGAGAAGCTGCCCGAGACGCCGGAGCAGCGCTTCGGCGCCGAACGGGGCCCGCGCAGGGTCGCCCTGGTCGGCAAGCCCAACGTGGGCAAGTCCTCGCTGCTGAACAAGCTGGCCGGCTCCGAGCGCGTGCTGGTCGACCCGATGGCGGGTACCACCCGCGACCCGGTGGACGAGCTGGTCGAGCTCGGCGGCAAGACCTGGAGGTTCGTCGACACCGCCGGCATCCGGCGGCGCGACCGCGAGCTCAAGGGCGCCGACTTCTACGCGAGCATGCGTACCCGGGGGGCCCTGGAGCGCTCGGAGATCGCGGTGGTGCTCATCGACGCCAGCGAGGTGCTGACCGAGCAGGACCTGCGGATCATCTCGCTGGTGATCGAGTCCGGCCGGTGCATGGTCGTGGCGTTCAACAAGTGGGACCTGCTGGACGAGGACCGCCGCTACTACCTGGAGAAGGAGATCGACCGCCAGCTCGTCCGCGTGCCGTGGGCGCTGCGGGTCAACATCTCCGCCAAGAACGGCTGGCACGTCGACCGGCTCGTCCCGGCGATCGAGAAGGCGCTCGACTCCTGGTCGACCCGGGTGCCCACGGCCCGCCTGAACGCCTTCCTGACCGACCTGGTCGCGGCCACCCCGCCGCCGGTCCGCAGCGGCAAGCAGCCCAAGATCCTCTTCGCCACCCAGGCGTCGACGGAGCCGCCGAAGTTCGTGCTGTTCACCTCGGGCTTCCTGGAGGAGACCTACCGCCGCTTCATCGAGCGCCGGATCCGCGAGGAGTTCGGCTTCGCCGGCTCGCCCATCGAGGTCACCATGAAGATCCGGGAGAAGCGCCAGGGGCAGAAGAAGAAGTAGACGCCCCGTTCGCGGACGACCCGGCCCCGTGCCGGGGCGTCCGTCCTTTCGTCCCGGGCCCCGGGTCCCCGGCCGTCGCTGCCCGCCCCGGGGCCGTCAGGGTTCGATCAGGCCCGCCCGGATGGCGTACCGGGTGAGGTCGAGCCGGTCGCGCATGCCGAGCTTCTGCAGGATGTTGGCGCGGTGCCGGTCGACGGTCTTCACGCTGATGAACAGGATCTCGGCGATCCGCTTGGCCGGGTTGCCCTCGGCGATCAGCTTGACGATCTCCTCCTCGCGCGGGGTCAGGATGCTCTCCGGGATGCCCTGCCCCAGCCTGTCGCGCTGGAGGTAGTGCCGGATCAGGGCCGTCACGGCCCCCGGGTACAGGAACGGCTCGCCGCGCATGGCCGCCCTGCACGCCTCCAGCAGGTCGCGGTCGGCCACCGACTTCAGCACGTAGCCCGACGCCCCGGCCTTGAGCGCCTCGAAGAAGTACTGCTCGTTGTCGTACATCGACAGGATCAGCAGCCGGATCCCCGGCGCCCGCCGTGAGATCTCCCGGGCCGCCTGCAGGCCGGTCATGCGGGGCATCGCGATGTCGAGGATCGCCAGGTCGACCTCTCCGGGCACGGCCGCCTCCACCGCCTCGGCGCCGTTGGAGGCCTCGGCCACCACGGTCAGGTCCGGTTCGGCGTCCAGGATC
This sequence comes from Streptosporangium sp. NPDC023615, assembly GCF_040640155.1. NCBI lineage: Bacteria > Bacillati > Actinomycetota > Actinomycetes > Streptosporangiales > Streptosporangiaceae > Streptosporangium > Streptosporangium sp. NPDC023615. The sequence continues at coordinate 30,140 of NZ_JBFABE010000017.1, read as the reverse complement.
AGCCGCACCCCGCGGCGGACCAGCGCGTGGTCGTCGGCCAGCAGGATCCTGGTGGGGGACGCCGCGTCCGCGGGGCCCGAGGGGCTCGCTGGGCTCACGGGGTTCACGGGGCCTTCCCGGTGCCGGTCGGTACGGTGAGGCGGACGTCGGTGCCGCCGCCCGGCGGTGAGACCACGCTCAGGCGGGCGCCGATGAGCAGGGCGCGCTCCCGCATCCCGCGCATCCCCGCCCCCTCGTCGATCGCACCGCCCCGTCCGTCGTCGCTGATGCGCAGTTCCAGGCCGCCGGGCCGGGCGGTCAGCGACAGCTCGACGCGGGAGGCCCGGGCGTGCCTGGCCGCGTTGGTCAGGCCCTCCTGGGCGATGCGGTAGAGGACCAGTTCGACGTCCTCGCTCAACGACGGCAGATCGGTGTCGATCCTGCGCGTCACGGGAACCCCGCTGCCCTGGGAGAAGTCGGCGCTCAGCGCGTTGAGGGCGCTGTGCAGGCCGAGATCCTCCAGGACGCCCGGGCGCAGGCGGCGAGCGACCTGCCCCACCTCGTCCAGGCTCGCGCGGACGCTCTCCTGCACCCCGTGAAGCTCCTCGCGCAGGTCTTCGGGGGCGCGGTCGGCGACGTGCTTGAGGTTGAGCAGGACCACGGTGAGGCTCTGGCCGATCTCGTCGTGGAGCTCGCGGGCGATGCGGCGCCGCTCCCCCTCCTGGGCGGCCAGGGCGTGGGCGGCGCTGGCGCTGCGTTCGGCCTCCAGGCGGTCCAGCATCGCGTTGAAGGTGTCGATCAGGTGGTCCAGGTCGCGGTTGCCGCCGCTGGGCAGCCGGTCCAGGGGGTGCATCAGGTCGACCCGCTGCATCAGCGTCGTGAGCGCGTCGAGCGGGGCCAGGCCGGTGCGCAGGAGCACGGCGTTGGCCGTCAGCATCAGCGCCAGGCCGATCGTGAGCACCGGGATCTCGGTCAGGAGCAGCGGTGAGGACACGGTGGCGGGGGAGAGGGCGAGCACCAGGGTGCCGACCGTGAAGACCAGCCCGTTGATCGCGAACAACCGCCTGAACAGGACCCGCCCCGGACTGCGCGCTCCTGCCCCCCGGTGGGTGCGCTCTGTCATCCCACCATCCTCTCGTCGATGCCGCCGGTCCGTCCATGCGGGGTGCCACCCATCTTCGCCTGTCCGTTCCTGCACCTTCCGCCCCCGCACAGATGGGTGCTGGACCCGATGGTCGCCGGGGGGCGGGGGCGATGTAATGGGAGGACCCCGAGCACCGGAAGGCGGAGAGGGCGATGGGTACGAGCGATGTCGGCGTTCTGTGGCTGGACGCCGTCACCCGTGACGGCGTCACGATCACTGTGAACGCGGCGGCCCGGACCGCCGTCGTCGACCCCGAGGCGCACGCCTCCTACCCGGGCGCGCCGGGGGCCGCGGTCCTGGCCGCCGTCGAGGCGGAGATCCGCGCCTACGTGGGAAGACACGACCTGTCCCGGCTGTCCGGCCGGGGCGACCTCCTGCGAGGCCCCGGCGACGGGACCCTCCGCTGGGGAGTGGAGGTGACGCTCGTGGCACTCACCCTCGTCAAGGCGCGGCGCCGGAAGGACCTGATCCGATGGGCGGAACGGCTCGCGTCATGACGTAGGCCTCGAGTGGAAGGAAGTGATCATCGATATGGACGTCACACGCACGACCGTGCCCGGCACGGGGACCCTGGTCCACCTCGCCACCCGGGAAGGCCAGAGCCTGGCCGTCCTGGTGGAGCGCGAGGGCGTCAGGCGGCTCCTGGTGTACGGCCAGGGTGACGAGCCGTCGCAGACCGTCACCCTGCAGCCGGACGAGGCCGACCAGCTCGCTCAGGTCCTGCACACCCGGTCGGTGGACGACAGGCTCGCCACCCTCGAACGGCGGATGGCCGTCATCACGAGGACCGCGCAGGCGGCGCATGCCAGGCGGGCGGTGCGGACCGCGGGAGTCGCGCGGGGGGTGCCGTGAGCACACCGTCCGCGGTACGCCACCTCACCCGGTGGCACCCGGTGGCACCCGGTGGGAAGGTGCCGCGCGAGCGCGGGGCTTCGCGGTCGGCCTCCCGGCGGTCGCCGTGCGTGACCCCGTCGCGAAGGCCGTACGGGTGACGGTGATCAGCCGCCTGCCCGGGGACGGTCCGTGGCCGCCGTGACGGAGGCGCGCCGGGCGCGCGGCAGCAGCAGCGCGACCAGCGCGCCCACCCCGCACAGCACGGCGGTGATGAGGAAGATCTCGCTGTACTCGGTGTGCAGCGCCGCCTTGATCGCCCTTTGGTACTCGGCCAGCCGGGTGGCGTAGACGGCCGGGTCCACCCCGAACGGCAGGGGCGTGTCGAGGTCGGCGGTGAGGAACTGGAAGCGGTGGAAACCCCACGCCGACAGGGCCGCGACGCCGAGCAGCATGCCCATCATCCTGGCCACGACCACCGCCGCCGACGCCACCCCGTGCTGGGCGGCGGGGACGGCGCGCAGCACCGCCGAGGAGATCGGCGCGATCACCACGCCGAGCCCCAGACCGGCCAGGACGAGGTCGGCGTCCATCCGGTACCCGGCCGACGCCAGGTCCAGCGGCCACTGGCCGATCCGCACGTACGCGACGGTGGCCACCACCAGCCCGGCCACGCACACCGCGCGCTCGCCGTAGCGGCGGGACGCGAACCCGCCGGCCACGGCGGCGACGGAGAGCGCGATCAGGAAGCGCGAGAGCACCAGGGCGCCGTCGAGGGCGGGCAGGTTCAGCAGCGTCTGCGCCGACAGCTGCACGTCGACCAGGGTGACCAGCAGCGCCGCGCCGGTCACGAAGGCGACCCCGAGCGTGGCGAAGAACGGGCCGCGCAACGCCCCGGTCAGGTCGATCAGCCGGGTCCGGGCGCGCGTCTCCCAGACGGCGAACGCGACGCCGGCCACCACCCCGGCCACGACGCAGGGCAGGCCCCAGGGGGGAAGGACCGCCCCGCCCGGATCGGGGTTGTACAGGCCGACCACCAGCAGGCCCAGCGCGAGCGCGAGCAGCAGGCCGCCGACGACGTCGACGCGCGCACCCCGATCACCCCGATCACCCCGGGCACCCCGGGCGCCCCCGCCGTGGTCCTCGCGGGCACCTCGGCCACCGCGGCCACCGTGGCTGTCGGGGTCGCCGGCGTCACCGGGGCCGCCGGGCCCTTCACGGCCCTCACGGGCCCGGTCCCGGTCCCGGTCGGGCGGCGGCACCGAACGCTGTACGGCGATCGCGGCCAGGGCCACCAGCGGCAGGTTCAGCCAGAAGATCGACCGCCAGCCGCCGAACTGCACGCCGCCGAACCGGAGGGTGGCCGGGACCAGTGCGGCCAGCGCGGCCCCGTACAGCGGGCCCAGCACGCTGCCGAGCTCCTGGGCCGATCCCACCACGCCGAGCGCCACCGGGCGCTCGTCCTCGTCCCACAGGTCCCCGACCAGCGCCATGGTGATCGGCAGCAGCGCGCCGCCCGCGACGCCCTGCAGGGCGCGCCCGGCGACCAGCCAGGGCACGCTCTCACCCAGCGCGGTGACGACCGAGCCCGCGGCGAAGCCCGCCAGGCAGAGCTGGATGAGGGGACGCCTGCCGTACCGGTCGGAGAGCCGGCCGAGCAGGGGCATGGCCGCGATGTACCCGAGCAGGAAGCCGGTGACGATGGGGGTGGCCCGCTCCAGGTGGTTGAGCGGGACGTCGACGTCCCTGGCGATGTCGACGAGGACGGTGACCACGACGTACGCGTCCAGGGCGGCCAGCAGCACGGCGGTGCCGCCGACGCCGAGGGCGACCCGCCGCCTGCCTGCGGAGCGGTCCCCGGGACCGGGGCGCGACACGGTCACTCCGCCGGGGCGGTGATCTGGACCGGTACGTCGTAGTCGCCGAAGGTCACGATCACCTTGCCCCCGGTCAGCGGCAGGTCCGCCTTGAGCAGGCGGCCGGTGGCCTTGTCGATCCAGAGCGTGGCGTCGACGTTCTGCGCGATCCCGGGCACCATCGTGGCGAGGACCTGCTGGGAGAGGGTGGCGGTGACGCGGTAGGTCACGGCGCCGTCCAGGGTCTCCGCCGCCTGGGTCTTCGGGTTCACCGCGGTGGTCAGCAGCCGCACGACGCCCCGTTCCGGGTCGAGGATGGCGGACGGGTCGTAGATCGACGCGAGCTGGCTCCGCGACATCTTCTGGAAGCCGCCGGTCACGCCCTTGAAGTGGACGGTCTCCCCGATCAGCACGAAGGTGATCTCCTGCAGGCTGCCCAGCACGTCGACCTGGATGGTGCCGTCGGCGTCACCGGCCCCGGTGAGACGGCCGGAGGCCTTCTTGACCTGCACCGGAGGCGTGCCCTCGGTGTCCATCGCGAAGGCGAGGGATTTGGCGGCACGCGCCGTCTCCGCGGATTTCCCGACCAGTTCGGGGCCGCTGGGAAGGGGCGCCGCCGTACCGGTGGGGGCGCCTCCTCCGCTGCACGCGGCGACCAGGAGGAGGGCGGCGATCACCGCGGCGATGAGGATCCGGCGAGCAGGCATGGCCGGATCGTAGCCACCTCCCGGTCTACCGGCGGAGAACGGGGGGTATCGGTTTCGCGTCAGCGAATGTCCTTGAGGTGCCTGACCACCGGCGCGTACGCCCTCTCCAGCTCCACGAGCTGGTCGTCGGTGAGCAGGTCGATGAAGTGCCGGCGCACGCTGCCCACGTGGTGCGGCGCGACCTTGCGGATGGTGGCCCAGCCGTGCTCGGTGAGGACGGCGAAGGTGCCGCGCCGGTCGTCGGTGCACGTCTCCCTGGCGACCAGGCCGGCGCTCTCCATCCGGGAGATCTGGTGGGACAGGCGGCTGCGGGACTGGATCGTGGCCTCGGCCAGATCGCTCATCCGCATCCGACGATCGGTGATCTCCGACAGGTTCACCAGGATCTCGTAGTCGTTCAACGAGAGGCCGAAGGGCTGGAGCTCCCGGTCGAGGCGGTGTTCGAGGAGTTTGTGTGCGGCCAGGTGGGCGCGCCAGGCTCGTTGCTCGATCGGGGAAAGCCAGTGGACCTCCTCGTCGTCCACGGGTCGCTCACCCCTCTCGCTCACCGCGCCCGAGGCTCCGGTGGTCTCGGTGCCCCCGGTGGTGCCGTCCCCCGACCGACCACTCCGCTCGCCGGACGAGGCTTGCTTCACGGTCATAGATCAGAATCTACCTCACAGGACGCCGGTCTTTCGTGGTGGCGGACATGGTGTTCCGGCCGCCCGTCGGGCAGGGACGGGGCTGGGCTCCGTACCTGCCCGGTGCCGCCGCCGGGCAGGTCACCGGGCGCACGTAGTGTGACCGCATGGAGGAGCAGGCGGCGACGGGGACGGGCACCGGCGGAACGGGCGCCGGTGCGAAGACGGAGGCCGACGGGATGGGCGCGGGTGGGACGGGCGCCGGTGCGGGGACGGGCGGCGGTGCGGCGTCGGAGAGCCTGACCACGGTGATCGTGGCGGGCCTGGCCAACCTGGCGATCGCCGTCGCCAAGCTGGTCGCCGGTCTGGTCGGCGGCTCCTCGGCGATGCTGTCCGAGGCGGCGCACTCCGCCGCCGACACCGTCACCGAGGCGCTGCTGTACGTCGCGGTGCGCAGGGGCGGGCAGCCCGCCGACGTACGGCACCCGTTCGGGCACGGCAGGGCGGGATTCTTCTGGGGACTGATGGCGGCCTTCGCCACGCTCGTCGGCGGGGCCGGGTTCTCCATCACCCACGGCGTTCACGAGATCGCCGCGGGCGAGAGGCTCACCGATCTGACGCTCTCGTACGCGGTCCTCGCGGTCTCGTTCGCGGTCGAGGGGGTCTCCTTCCTCAGGGCCCTGTCGCAGGTGCGCGCGGAGGCGCGCCGGTACGCGGTGAGTCCCCGGCGCTACGTCACCAAGACCTCCGACACCGCGCTGAAGGCCGTGCTCTTCGAGGACGCCGCGGCCCTGGCCGGGCTGCTGATCGCCGGAGCGGGCCTGCTGGCCGCCGAGCTGACCGGCTCGTCCGTCTGGGACGGGGCCGCCTCCGTGGTGATCGGCCTGCTGCTCCTGTGGGTCGCGGTCAACCTCATCCGGACCAACGTCTCGCTGTTGATCGGCCAGGCCGCGCCCGCGTCGATCGCCGAGCGGATCGGCCAGGAGATCCAGGCCATGCCCGAGGTCGAGAACGTGGCGGAGCTGCTGACCATGATGATGGGCCCCGGCGAGATCCTGGTCGCGGCCCGGATCGACTTCGTGGACGAGACCACCGGGGCGAGCCTGGAGCTGGCCGCCGACCGGGTGGAGGGCACGCTCAAGGAACGGTTCCCGCAGATCGTGCAGGTGTTCCTGGACCCCACCCCCGGCCTGGGCACCCGGGGCGGGGGAGCGCGGGACCCGGGAGATCGCGACCGGGGATGACGGGCCGGGAGCGGCGACGGCCCGGCGTCAACCGCTCTTCCTCCCGTTCGGGGACGGGGAGGGGGACGGCTCCACGGGATCGCCGTCCGGATCGGTGATCAGCTCCTCGGCCGCGCCCATCACCGTCGCCGCGTTCACCTTCCACAGGCCCTCCGTCTTGATCAGGGCGAGCTCCATGTACGTGCCGAGCATGCGCCGGGTTCCCGCGGTACTCGTGACCTGGGAGTCGACGACCGTCACCGCCTTCGCCCTGCCCTCGGCCACGTCGGAGACGTAGACGCCGCGGATCGAGGCGGACGAGCTGGCCCGCATCGAGGTGATCACACCCTCCAGGGGACTGAAGGCCTCCTCGTAGGTCCTCTCGAAGTCCTCACCGGAGATGGCGAAGACCCGGTCGCGGTAGGTCTGGAGGTCGCCGTGGTCGTAGGTCTGCAGCGCCACGGCGAACTCGCCCGCCCGCGCCGACACCGCCGCGCGCTCGGCCTTCTCCTCGGCGAGCCGGTCGGCGGCCTGCCACTGCAGGACCGCGACGGTCGCGGTCGCCGCGAACATCATGGCCGCCAGGGCTCCGGCCACCCTGCCGCGCCACGTCCCGCCCCCCCTCCGGGGACGGTCCACCGCGTCGTCCGCGTCGTCCGCGTCGTCTGTGGCCTTCGTGGCCTTCGTGGCCTTCGCGAGGGTGTCGCCGGGTGTATCGGTGGCCGTCCCATCTGTCCCATCCGCCTCTCCGTCTCCCTTTCCCTCTCCCTCTTCGTCTTCATCCCGGTCTCGGTCTCCGGCTCCGGCCCGCCCCGCCTGCTCGCCGGAAGCGGCATCGGGCCGTGGGAGGGAAGCCGCGCCGCGTTCGGGAACCGGGGGGACGCCGGCCGCCGGGTCCGGGGGGGACGGTGGCGGGACGTCCTCCGCGGTGTCGCGCTGGAGCCGTTCCGGCGGGTGGGGGCTGGGACTCACGGGATCACTCCTGTCCGCGGCGGCGGGAGGCACGGTCGACGGCGATCCAGCCGAGCACGCCGCCGGAGAGGACGACGGCGACGAAGATCGCGACGATGAAGGGGGTCATGTCCTGCGTGGAGGCCGGTGCCCCGCCGGTCTCCCCGGCCGTCCCGGTCTCCCCGTCGCCGCCCGCCTCGCCGTCCCGGTCCTCCCCGGGTCCCGGCGTCGCATCGTCCGGACCAGGCGTCTCGTCGGCGTCGGCGTCGGCGTCCGAGCCCGGGTCGGCATCGGTACCGGCCTCGTCGGCGGGCGCCCTCCCGTCCTCACCGGCCGGCACCCGGTTCCCCGGCTCCTTCGGACAGGCGCGGAGCGCGGGGACCGCCGGGGGAGCCAGCGGGCCGCGGTACTCCTGCGGGACCCTGGGACCTCCCGGGACGCTGAAGACGAACGTGGCCTTGCCGTACACGCCGTCGGCCCGCCGGTCGGTCACGTCGGCGAGCAGGGCCTGGGCGGTGGGCACGTTGCGCAGCAGACGGCCGACGTTGTCGCGGGTACGGGCGGTGAACAGCGTGCCGGGCCTGGTGCCCACGGCGGTAAGCGCGCACGACAGGCCGGGGCGGGCGGTGGTGAGCAGGTGGTCGACCTGCCGGAAGAACCCCGGCCCGTGGTCGAGGAAGGCGTTCAGCCGCGCGCGTGACTCGCGGACCGCCCGGGTGACGTCCGCCAGGTCGTCCACCCCCGCGGCCAGCTTCTCGCGCCTGCCCGCCAGGGTGCCGGTGAGCCGGGTGAGCTCCACCGACAGCTCGTCGAGCAGGTCGGCGTTGTCGGCGAGGGTCCCGGTGAGATCGTGCGCGTTGTCGACGATCTCCCGGATCGAACCGGTCCGCCCGTCCAGGCCGGTCGCCAGTTCGTGCACGATGGTCCGGGCGTCCTGGGGCGGCACCGCGTTGAGCAGCCTGCCGACGCCGTCGAAGAGCCTGCGGTAGTCGAGCGGCACCGAGGTGCTGGCCAGCGGGACGGTGGCCCCCGCGGCGAGGGTGGCACCCCCGGACCCTCCCCGGGGCGGGGAGAGCTCCACGTACGGCTCGCCGATGGCGGACTTGCGGCGGACCTCGGCGGTGAGGCCGCGCGGCAGCGACACGCCCCGGTCGATGTCGAGCGCGACCACGATCTTGCCCGGCGCCAGCCGGACCCCGTCGATCCGGCCCACCCGCACGCCGAGGTAGGCCACGTCGAACCCCTCCACCAGGCCGGGGGAGGAGAGGAACTCGGCGTTGATCCGGTACGGCCGCTCGATGACGTCCAGCTTGATGATGGTGGTGAACGCCCACACGGTCATCACGACGCCGAGCAGCGCGAAGAAGCCGAGGTTGATCCAGATGCGGCGCTTCATCGCGGCGGCTCCAGCAGCAGGCGGAAGTCGTCCACGGAGTTGGGCAGGCGCGCCCGCTCGCTCTTCCTCGGTTTGGGCAGCAGCAGCCCCTTGAGCCACACGAAGATCAGTAACTGGCCGTTCACCACGATCGGCGGCAGGTCCATGAACCTCTGCACCCGGCCCACCAGTGTCTTCAGGTCCTCCCCGCCGCGGACCATCGAGGCGGAGACCGCGTCGAGCTCGCGCAGCAGGGTGCGGAGCCGTGCCCCGTGCCGGGGGTAGAGCGTGTCGTTGACCTCGCGGGCCAGCGCGGTGAGCTCCCGGAGGGTCTTCTTCACGTGTCCGCGGCCGTGGTTCAGCCGGGCGGTGGCGTCGGCGAGCGTGCCGGGCAGCCGGTCCAGCTCGGCGGTGCCCCTGGCCAGATCGTCGCCGAGCTCGGCCAGGCCGTCGATGGTGCGGGCCAGGTCCCGGCGTGACCGCGCGTAGGCGGCGGTGACGTCGCTCGTCTGCCGCAGCAGCCGGTTGAGGTCCTCGCCCTTGCCGCCGACGCCCGTCGCCAGCGCGTCCAGGAGGGCGTTCACGTCCTGGGCGCCCAGCGCGTCGATGAGCGGCCCGGCCCGCGCGGTGACCTGCTCGATGTCGGGCCTCACCGACGTCACGGCGATCGCCGCGCCGTCGCCGAGGAACGGCCCGGTGGTCATGTCCCTGCCCTCGGGCAGGTCCAGCTCGACGTAGTTCTCGCCGAGGATCGAGGTCTTGGCGATGACGGCGGCGGTGCCCTCGGGCACCCGGTTGCCGTCCTCGACGGACATGGTGACCCGGGCGCGGTACCCGTCCAGCCGGATGTCGGTGACGCTGCCCACCCGCACGTCGGCCACCTGCACGCTGTGCCCGGCCACCAGGCTCTGCACGTCGTCGAAGGTCGCGGTCAGGGTGAGCTCGCCGGTCGGCGCCCCCATCGTCTGCAGGCTGCACGCCGCCGTCAGGCAGAGCGCGGTCAGGGCGGCCACCCCGCGCGCCCACGTCCCGCCCCGGCGCCGGGTTCCCCGCCGCCCCCGGATCTCCGGCTCCCCGGCTCCCCGCTCCCCGGCTCCCCGGCTCCCGTCCCGCCGTACCCGGCCCTCCGCGCCCATCAGCGGCCCCTCCCGGCGCGCTGCCACGGGCAGTCGCTCAGCTCTCCCGGCAGGCACGGCACCCTGCCCAGGCCGAGCGAGTCGAACAGCGGGGTCAGCCAGGCCCGGGTCATGGCGTTGAGCACCAGGCGGATCTTCAGCAGGTGGTGCTCCCGGTCCCACGACATGATCAGGTTGTCGGTGAACCTCCGGGCGCCCGTGATGGCGTCGGCCGCCGACCGGCTGTTGACCTTGAGGGTCAGCACCAGCTCGGCGAGGTCGGCCACCCCCCGGGGCAGCCGCTCCTGGTAGGCCTCGATCAGCACGTCACCGCGCTGGACGAGGTCCGCGAGGCCGGTGATGAAGCTCTTCATCCGCCGCCGTTCCTCGGCCAGGGCCGCGCTCGCCTCGGCGAAGGCGTCGATCGTGGTCTTCACCTGGGCCTCGCGGCGGTTGAGGCCGGAGGCGATCCGGTTCAGGCCCTCGGCCAGCTCGACGAGCTGCTCGTCCTGCCCGGCGAGGGTACGGGTCAGGGAGGCGGCGTCGCCGAGCGCGCGGTTGATCTGCTCGCCGCGCCCCCTGACCGTGTCGGCGAGGTTCCCGGCCACGTCGCCCATCCGGTCGGTGTCGAGGGCGTCGGTGAGCGTGGTGAACGCCTCCAGGGCGTCGTCGATCTCCACCGGCAGGTCGGTCCGCTCCAGCGGGATCACCGCACCGGGGGCGATCCTGGGCTTTCCGGGCGTCCAGGGCGGGTGGAGCACCACGTTCCGCTCGCCCAGCGTGTTCTGGGCGGCCACCACCGCGTTGACCCCGGCGGGCAGCGGCACCCGACCGTCGATCAGCAGGTCGGCCCGGACCCTGTCCCCCTCGGCGCCTCTTTCGACGGTGAGCCTCTCCACCGTCCCGGCGTCCAGGCCCAGGACCTTGACCTTGGCCTGCTCGTACAGCGAGGGCGCCGCCGCGAAGTAGACGGTCAGCCGGTAGGAGGGCATCCTGCCCGGCAGCGGTGGGCAGCCCCCGAGGGCGAAGGGCAGGAGGCCCGCGAGCAGCACGGCGACGACCCGGGCGCGCGTCCCGCGGAGCGGCGAACGGTGAGGCGGGCCCTCCGCGCCCCGCCGTGCCCCCGACCACGACCCCTGCCCCGCGCCCCGCCGGGATTTCCGCCGCGACCCGTCCGATGGTCCGTCCGATGGTCCGTCCGGTGCTCCGTCCGGTGTTCCGGGCGGTGTTCCGGGCGGGGACCCGCGCCGCGTCCCGTGTGGTGTCATCGCTTCTTCCTGTCCTTGCGGATGGCGCCGAGCACCTCGGGGTTGATCGGCCCCAGCCCGGTGGCGATGGCCTCCACCCACGGCCCCTGGCCGCCCGCCCTGGCCAGTCCCGAGAAGGTGGGGCCGACCCAGGCGAGGACCGAGTTGAGGTTCCGGCCGCTGGTGGAGCCGAGGCGTCCGGCCACGGCCGTCACGTCGTCGACCACCCTGATCAGGTCCCGCTCGTGCCGGGTGACCAGGGTGGTGATGCCGTCGACCAGGTCGCTGCCGTCGCCCAGCAGGACCCTCAGCTCGTCGCGGCGCGAGCGCAGCTCGTCCAGCAGGATCTCGATGGAGTCGATCAGGCGGCCGACCTGCGCGTCCTTCTTCTCCAGCACGTCCATGACCTTGTTGCCGTTCTCCAGCAGCCGCCGCAGCTCCGGCTCGCTCTCGCTGATGATCTCCGACAGCTCGCCGATGTCGTCCAGGAGCCTGGCGACCCGGCCCTCCCGGGCGGGCTTGAGCTCCGCCAGCTCGCGCAGCAGCCTGTCGACCGCCTCGGTGTCGAGGCGCTGCGCCAGCCGGGTGGCGTCCTTGAGCGCGTCGGTGATCAGCACCGGGGTGCTCGTCCGCGCCATCGGGATCACCCGCCGCTCCTCGGGCAGCTCGTCCATGTACGGGCGGACGACCGGCCCGGTGAGCCTGACGTAGCGCCCGCCCAGCAGGTTGGACAGGGTGATCTCGGCCCTGGTCTGCGGGCCGAGCCTGATCCCGTCGTCGACCTTCCAGGTCACCACGACCTGCCCGCGCGCGTAGTCGGCGCGCACGTCGGTGACCTTGCCGACCGCCACCCCCGCCACCCGGACGTCGTTGCCGGACCGCAGCCCGGCCGAGTCGGCCAGCACCGCCGACATCGTGTAGCCGCCCTCGAACACCCCCAGGTTGCCGACCAGGAAGGTGGCGACGAGCACGGCGGCCAGGACGGTCATCGAGACCAGGCCGACGGCGGTCCGGTTCCGGTCGCGGAACGACTTGAGCGCCATCACGACCCCATCACGACCCCACCAGGACCCGGCGCAGGTCACCGGTGTCGGTGAGCCGCAGGCCGCCGCGCAACGGCGGCGGGGCGTTCATCGGGTAGGGGCACGGCAGCGGCCCCAGTGCCAGGCAGGGCACCGCCGTGGTGACGAAGTGCCCCCGGCCGGTCACCTGGAACGAGCGCCGCAGCGGCGGGGTGAGCGTGCCCAGCAGCCTCTCGACGGCGGCGACGTTGCGCCGGACGCCGCCGGTGAGCCCGGCCAGGCGCTCCACCACGCGGCCCAGTTCCCGGGCGTTCGCGCCGAGCACCCGGTCACCGGTCCGCACGCTCGCCGAGAGCTCCACCAGCGCGTCGTCGACCAGTTCGCGGTTGCGGGCGAACGCGCCGGTCAGCGCGACGAGGTTGTCGACCAGGCGGGCGATCTGCCGGTCCCTGCGGGCCACGACGCCGGTCACGGTGGCGTAGTCCTCCAGCAGCCCCTGGATGATCCTCCTGCGCTCGGCGATCGTGCCGGTCAGCCGGCCCAGGTCGTCGACCAGCCGGGGGATGTTCTCCTGGTTGCCGTCCAGCGCCTCCCCGGCCGCGGTCAGCAGCCGGTTGATCTGCTCGGGGTCGAGGCTGCGGGTGAGCGGGCCGAGGTCGCCGACGAGCTCGCCGATGTCCACGACCGAGGTCGTCCGCGCCACGCGGGCGCCGTCGGCGAGCATGTCCCCGGCGGTGCCCGGCTCCAGGTAGACGACCCGCTGCCCGACCGTGTCGCGCCAGCGGATCGAGGCGGCGCTGTCGGAGGGCACCCGCACGTCGGTCCGCACGCCGAGCGTGACCCGGGCCCGGCCGTCGACCACCTCGATCGACTCGACCTGCCCGACGGGCGCGCCCGCGATCTTCACCTGGTCCCCGGCACGCAGACCGGAGACGTCGTCGAAGACCGCCGCGAGGCGGTAGGTCTCACCCACGCTCACCCGGGCGATCTGGGCGCCGATGAGCACGATCAGCGTTCCCGTCACCAGCAGGAACACGGCGAACTTGGCCAGCGTCCAGCGGCGCCGCGTCCTGTCCGCCGACCCGGCCACGCCCCTCACCGGCCGTTCGAGGGGCCGCAGGCGCCGACGATGAGCTCGCACACGTCGGTCGCGATGAACGCCTCCATCTTGATCTGGTTCGCGCCGTCCGGGCCGCGGCCGGAGACCAGGTCGTTGACGTCCGTGAAGATGTGGTTCAGCCTCCGTACGCCGTCGCCGGCGACGCCGAGCTGGGCGTACAGCAGGGAGGCGACGCGCTCACCGGAGGTGCCCGCCGCCTTCAGGTCGCGGCGGTGCCCGCGCAGCCCGTGCGCGGTCAGGCGGGAGACGTCGTCGAGCTCCCCGAGCAGGGCGCGCGCCCGGCCGGCCCGCTTCAGCAGGCCGGGGGTGATCGCGTTCGCGTCGGCGGCGACCGCCACCAGCTCGTCGCCCTTGTCCGACAGCGCGTCGGCGAGGTCCCCGGCGTCGGCGACGAAGCGCCGGAACTCGTCCCGCCGCCGGTGCGCCACCTCGACGATCCTCCCGGTGTCGTCGAGGATCTCCCGCAGTCGCGGGCCCTTGCCGTCCAGCCCCCTGCCCAGGGTGTGCACGACGACGGTGACGTCCCGCGGGTCGACCGCGCCGAGCCCCTCGTGGGCGTCGGCCAGGATGTCCGACAGGTCCGACGGGGCCTCGGTCCTGGTGATGACCGCGCCGTCGGCCAGGTAGGGCCCGGCCGCCTCGCCCGGACCGGGGATCAGGTTGACGTACTTGGGGCCGAAGACCGAGCTCGGCTCGATCGTGGCGGTGACGCCGAGCGGCACCCCGAACCCGGGGTCGACGTGGATCGCGACCACGGCCCGGCCCCGCCGGTCCAGGGTGACGGAGCCGACCCCGCCCACCGTGACACCACGGATCTTGACGGGGGAGCTGGTGTCCAGGCCCTGGCCGGCCCGGGGGAACACCGCGCTCAGCCGGGTGCCGCTCACCTGCGTCGCGCCGCGCACCACCAGGGCGGCGAGCAGCCCCAGGACCAGCAGCACGGCGATCGAGACCGCCAGCCGGATCGGCAGCGGCAACTCGCCCCGGGTGGCCGTCGGGCTCATCCCGTCAGCCTCAGGCTGCCGCCGCCACCCCAGAACAGGTACGACAGCAGCAGGTTGAGCAGGACGACCGTGACGATCGACTGCCGGATCGCCCGCCCGGCCGCGACGCCCACGCCCACCGGGCCGCCGGTGGCGTTGAACCCGTGGTAGCAGTGGATGCTGACCACGGCGAAGGCGAAGACGACCACCTTGACCACGCTGTAGAAGATGTCGATCACCGGCAGGCCGAGGTAGAAGTAGTAGTCGTAGACCCCCGGGGACATGCCGAACAGGACCGTGCACATCAGCCGGGTGGCGAAGAAGCTCGCGAACAGCGCGATCAGGTAGACCGGGATCAGCGCGATCAGCGCGGCCACCACGCGGGTGCAGATCAGGTACGTGAACGCGTTGATGGCCATCACCTCCAGCGCGTCGATCTCCTCGGAGATGCGCATCGCGCCGAGCTCGGCGGTGAAGGCCGAGCCGACCTGGGCGGCGAGCGCGACCGCCGCGATGATCGGGGTGATCTCCCGTACGTTGGCGAAGCTGCCCACCAGCCCGATGAACGACTCGGCCCCGATCGCCTGGAGGCCCTGGTAGCCCTGCAGGCCCACGGTGGCGCCGACCGCGAAGGCCATGGTGAACACGACGAAGACCATGCCGCCGCCGATGACGGTCGCGCCGACGCCCACCACCACGTCGCTGACCTGGCGCAGCACCACCCGGGTGAACCTCAGCCGCAGGACGATGTCCCTGACCGAGTAGAAGACGACCTTCCACAGGAACACCGGCCAGTCCGACAGCGAGGCCAGCCGGTCCACCCCGTCGCGCATCACCCCGTACGCGCGGACCCCGGCGGTGCGCGCCCCCGGGAGGGCCGCCGTCACAGGGCCCTCGGCGGGTAGGCCAGGAAGTAGATCATGGTGATGACGTAGTTGACCGCGAACACCAGCAGGAACGTGACGACCGTCGACCTGTTCACGGCGCGTCCCACGCCGACGGGGCTGGTCTGGCAGGTCATGCCGAAGTAGCACGACATGATCGCCGCGATGAACCCGAAGATCCACGCCTTGAAGAGCGTGACCAGCAGGTCGCTGGTGACCAGCAGGGAGACCGCGCCGTCGAAGTAGGCGCCCGGGGTGACGCCCTGGACGACGACGTTGAAGAAGTAACCGCCGCCGGCCCCGGCCACGATGACCAGCGGGACCAGCAGCACCGCGACCGTGCTCGCCGCCCACAGGCGGGGGGTGACCAGGCGGTGGATCGGGTTGACCGCCATCACCTCCATGGCGGCCAGCTCGTCGCGGATGTTGCGGGCGCCGATGTCGGAGGTCATGGCCGAGCCTCCCGCCCCGGCGATGAGCAGGGCCGAGGCCATCGGGGCGACCTCGCGGACCAGGCCGACGATCACGGCGCCGCCGGTGGCCGAGGAGGCGCCGAGCTGCCAGGCGAGCTGCCCGACCTGCAGGGCGACGGTCGCGCCCAGCGGGAGCGAGACGAGCAGCACCGGCAGGCTGGTCACGCGGGCGAGGAACCAGCACTGCTGGACGAACTCCCAGAACCACGCCCTGACGTCCCAGGTGCGGCGGAATCCCTCCAGGGCGATCACCGACATGTCGCCGACCCGGTCGAGCACCCCGGTGGTCCCGCGGACCAGGTGACCGGTGACCCTCGCCCGCCCGCCGACCGCCATCAAACCGCCGTCCGTTGCGCCATGACCACCTCGGACCTCGCGACTCCGACCATGGACCAGCAACGCTACTGACGGGTATTCCAGTAAGTCGATCCTTTCACCGTAATTTGAGGAAAAGGGATGATCCCCGCCCCCCGACTTGTCAGCCCCTCACACTTTCCGTGAGATCACGCTCCCCACCGACATGCCGATAGGGACTCCCCGTGAGGCCGCGCCGGCGACTGGACCGAGGAGCGCCGTGAGGCCGCGCCGGCGACTGGACCGAGGAGCGAAGGAGCGGAGCGGATGAGTGACGAGGGAAGGAGCCGGATCAGAGCGGCCGAACCGGCGACGCGCAGCGTCGCAGGTAAGCAGGAGCGGAGCGGATGAGTGACGAGGGAAGGAGCCGGATCAGAGCGGACTCACCGCGACGCGTCAGCGTCGCCATGACACAGCCACCGCTCTATTTCGTCGGGGTGGCGCGGGAGGCCCGAGGAGAGCAGGTGGGCGCCGTCGGCGGTGATGACGAGGTCGTCCTCGATGCGCACCCCGATGCCGCGCAGCTCCGGCGGGAGCGTCAGGTCGTCGGGCTGGAGGTAGAGGCCGGGCTCGACGGTCAGCACCTGTCCCTCCTCCAGCACGCCGTCCAGGTAGACCTCGGAGCGGGCCCTGGCGCAGTCGTGCACGTCCAGGCCGAGCATGTGGCCGCTGCTGCACAGCGTGTAGCGCCGGTACAGGCCGCTGCCGGGCTCCATGGCCTCGTCCGCGGTGATCTTCAGCACCCCCCAGTCGTGCAGCCCCTCGGCGATGACCCGCATGGCCGCGCGGTGGAAGTCGCGGAAGCTCGCGCCGGGCCGCAGGGTGGCGATCGCCGCCTCCTGGGCCTCGTACACCAGCTCGTAGACCTGGCGCTGGACCGGGTCGAAGCGGCCCGACAGCGGCAGGGTCCTGGTGATGTCGGCGGTGTAGAGGTGGTCGGTCTCCACCCCCGCGTCCAGGAGCAGCAGCTCGTTCCCGTTCAGCCGCCCGTCGTTGCGGATCCAGTGCAGCACGCACGCGTTGGCGCCGGAGGCCACGATGCTCTCGTAGCCGACCGCGTTGCCCTCCAGGCGGGCGCGCAGCCCGAAGATCCCCTCCAGGTAGCGCTCGCCGCGCCGGTGCTCCAGGGCGGCGGGCAGCGCGCGCGCCACGTCCTCGAACCCCCGGACGGTCGCCTCCACCGCGAACCGGAGCTCGGCGACCTCCCAGTCGTCCTTGACCAGCCGCATCTCGGACAGGAACGTCTCCAGCTCCTCGTCCCCGTCCCCCTCGGCGGGGGCGACGCGGCGGTCGACCGAGGCGTCCACCCCGCGCAGCACCCGCGCGGGCCCGCCGAGCACGTCGTCGAGCCGCTCGATCGGCGCGCAGGTGATCTGCAGCAGCGCCTCGGCCTCCGCCAGGTCGGGACGCCGGCCCACCCAGAACTCGCCGTGGCGGCGGTCGCGGTAGAACTCCTGCCCGGCCTCGCCCGGTGCCGACCGCGGTGAGCGGGGGCGCAGGAACAGCACGGCCTCCCCGGAGGGCTCGACGACCAGCACGTCGTCGGGCTCCTGGCCGCCGGTGAGGTAGGCGAACGCGCTGTGCGCCCGGAACCGGTGGTCGGAGTCGTTGCTGCGCGTCGTGAGCGTGCCCGAGGGGACGACGAGCCGCTCGCCGGGGAAGCGGGCGGCGAGCGCGGCACGGCGCTTGGCCGTGTAGGCGACCTGCGGCAGCGGGGCCAGATCGTCGCGGTGGGTGTCGGCCCAGCCGGTGGTCATGAACGCGGCGAGGGCGTCGGAGACCGGCAGGTCGTGGCTGCCGGTGTTGAGCTTTTGGGTCATTTTGTCCCCAGGAGCGAAGGTCGGCGTGTGCCGTCCACGCTAGCCCGGAGCGCCGCGGCCCCGCATCCCCGGTAGACGCGGAGCCGCGACGCGGCCCGTTCCCCGATTCCCGCCGGACCCGTGCCCGGCAGGGCCCGGATCCGGCGGGTGGTCCGCCGGTCAGCCGACCGGGACCTGGTACTCCTTGGCCAGGTCGGAGGTGGCGGCCTCCTTGAAGACCTTCGCGCCGCCCAGCGCCTCCTTGTCCGGCTTGACGACGTAGGACAGCAGCGAGGCGGGCTTGTCGAACGAGGTGAAGTCCATCACGGTGCCGAACTCCTCACCCCAGGCCGACTGGCTGCGGTGCGCGGCCACCACGCCGGCCCGGCTCAGGTCCTTGTTCTCGCAGGCCTTCCTCAGCGCGTCGACCACGATCGCGGCCGACGAGTACCCGGCGGCGACGCCGCTGTCGATCGCGGTGTCGGGGTACTTCGCGGCGTAGTCGGCGGCCAGCTTCTTCATGGCGGCGTTGTCGGCGCTGATCGGCGTGCCGGCCGTCATGAAGTAGAAGTCCTTCAGCAGTGCGGGCCCGGCCGGGGTGGGCAGGAGCTGCGGGGAGTAGGCCGAGTTGCTGCCGACGAACGGCACGTCCATGCCCTTGGCCAGCGAGACGCCCACCAGCGAGGCGGTCTGCCGGGGGCCGACCGAGACCAGGATGGCCTTGACGCCCTCGGCCTTGAACGCGGCGACCTGGGCGCTCATGTCCTGGTCGGTGGCCTTGATCTTCTGCTCCACCAGGGTGAGCCCGAGCTTGCCGGCGGCGAACTTGGACCCGTTCAGCGCGCTCTCGCCGTAGTCTCCCTCGAAGTACAGGTGACCGATCTTGTCCCCGGACTTGACGCCCTTCTCCTTGGTCAGGAAGTCGACCGCGTTGATCATGTCGATGTCGTACGTGGTCCCGGTGACCTGGATGGGCTTGCTGCCCAGCAGGGCGGTCGCCCAGGCCTGCGGGAGGGTGAGCATCTCGTCGGCCTCGAGACGCTGCTTGATGGCGTTGACCATCGGCGACCCGACGACGTGGGCCAGCGCCACCGTCCTGGGGGCGATCTCGGTGTAGGTCGCGACCGCCTTCTGCGCGTCGTAGCCGTGGTCGCGCACCAGGGCCTCGAGCTGCCGCCCGCACACGCCCCCGGCCGCGTTCGCCTGCTCGAAGTAGAGCTGCTGCGCCTGGGTCAGGCTCTTGCCGAAGGAGGCGTACGGGCCGGTGAGGTCGGTCATCAGACCGAGGGTGATCTTGTCCGCGGTGACGCCGGGGCCGGTCTTCACCCCGTCCCCCCCGACGGCGGAGGGGGCGGCGCCCCCACTGCCCCCGGTGGCCTTCTCGCTGGCGCACGCGGTGACGGCCAGGGCCAGGACGGCGAGCGCCGCCATGCTCCGGACCGGGGTTCTCGAGATTCCCATGTGATCAGTTCCTTGGGTCGGGGGACGGAGCGGGAGAGGGGGACAGCGGGGTCTGCCTCGGGGAGGCGGCGGGGGTGGCCCGCCGCCCCAGGGCGAGGCCGGCCCGCCTGGCGAGGCCGAGCAGCCCGCCGGGCAGGAAGAGCACGATGACGACGACGGCGGCGCCGTACAGGATGCGGGCCGCCTCGGCGGGGGAGACCCCGCCGGAGCCGGGCTCGGCCACCAGCGGCAGGGCGTCGCTGTAGCGGCTGAGCAACTGCGGGAGCATGGAGATGAAGAACGCGCCGATGACCGCGCCCGCGACGGAGCCGAGCCCGCCGATGATGATCATCGCGAGGTAGTCGAGCGAGAGCAGCAGGCCGAAGTAGTCCGGCACGGTCCGCTGGAAGACCAGGGCGATCAGCACCCCGGCCAGCCCGGCGTACATCGACGAGAGCACGAACACCCCGGCGCGGTAGCGGGCCACCGGCACGCCCATCACCCCGGCGGCGATCTCGTGGTCGCGGATGGTGTTCATGGCCCGCCCCGGCCGGCCGCGCAGCACGCCGCGGGCGAACAGCGCCGCGCCGGTCAGCAGGACCAGCCCCAGGAACCACAGCCGCTCCAGCGCCCCGAACGGCACCTGGGCGACCACCAGCTCGGGGGTGTCGGCGAAGACGAGCCCGAACAGCTCCATCGGCGGCACCGCGCGCCCGTTGTAGCCGCCCGTCACGGGTTCGGCGTTGAACAGCACGTGCTGCCCGACGAAGATCAGCGCGAGGGTGGCGATGCCCAGGTAGGCGCCCTTCAGGCGGCCGGCGATCGGGCTGAACACCCCGCCGGCCACGCCCGCGGTGACCACCGCGAGCAGCGCCGCCAGCGGCGTGGGCAGGGCCAGCCCGCCGAGGGCGTGCGCGCCGCCCTCGGGCTCGGAGGAGAAGTAGACGTAGGCGTACGCGCCGACCGCGAGGAAGAACGCGTGCCCCATGGAGAGCTGGCCGGTGGCGCCGGTCAGCAGGTTGATGCCGATCGCGCCGATCGCCGCCGACATCGCGAAGAGCCCGGCCTGCAGCCAGAAGCCCTCCAGGTAGAACGGCACGGCGATCGCCGCCGCGGCCAGCACCAGGCAGGAGAGGACGACCTTCTTAGACACGCGCCAGCTCCCTCGTCCCGAACAGCCCCGCGGGGCGGATGAGCAGGACCACGATCATCACGAGGAACGGGGCGACGTCGCCGATGCCCCGTCCCAGGAAGGCCAGGTCGTTCTGGTAGCCGCTCATCATGGCCTCGGTGACGCCGATGATGAGCCCGCCGGCCAGCGCCCCGGTGGTGGAGTCGAGGCCGCCGAGGATCGCCGCGGGGAACGCCTTCATCGCCGCGAACGTGGTGCTGCGGTCCAGCCCGGGGGTGGGGAAGACGCACAGGAAGAGCGCGGCGACGGCGGCCAGCGCCCCGGCCACGGCCCAGGCCCCCATCGAGACCCGCCCGCGCCGCACGCCCATCAGCGCGGCCGTCTCGGAGTCCTCGGCGGTGGCCCGCATGGCGATGCCCCAGTTGGTGTACTTGAAGGCCAGCAGGAACGCGGTGATCAGGGCGGCGGCCACGCCCAGGGCGACCACCCGGGTCTGCGCGACGCTGACCTCGCCCAGGTGCAGCACCCGGTCGCGCCACGGGTCGCCCAGGGCGAGCACGTCGGTGCCGATCCGCCGGGTCAGCTCGGTGACGAGCACGATGTCGACGCCGATCGTCACGATCGCCAGGACGCTGTGCGAGGTGACGTTCGCCCGGCGGATGATGAGGAACTCGATCAGCGCGCCCACCGCGGCGGCCACGGCGACGCCCAGGGCCAGGGCCGCCCAGAAGCCGATCGACGGGTGCAGCCTGGCGACCACGAAACCGCCGACCAGCAGCAGCGAGGCGTGCGCGAAGTTCACCACCTCGGTCGCCTTGAAGATGATGACGAAGCCCAGGGCGATCAGCGCGTAGACGGCTCCGACGGAGATCCCGTTCACCAGGAGCTCAAGAAAAGTGATCATGAAGTGACCTCCCCGGTCCCGCCCGCCGTGCCGCCCGCGCGGTTCTCGCCCGTGACGCTCTGAACCGTGACGCCCTCGGCCGCGGTGGTCTCGGCCGCGGCGCCCAGGTAGGCGCGGACGACCTCGGGGTCGTTCTGCACCTGGGCCGGCGTCCCGTCGGCGATGCGCCTGCCGAAGTCCAGGACCGTCACGGCGTCGGCGAGCCGCATCACCATCCCCATGTCGTGCTCGACCAGCAGGATCGAGATGCCGAGGCTCTCGCGTACCGCCATGATCAGCTCGGCCATGTCGCGGCGCTCGCCGCCGTTCATCCCGGCCACCGGCTCGTCCAGCAGCAGCAGCCGCGGCTCCATGCACAGGGCCCGGGCCAGCTCCACGCGTTTCTGCACGCCGTACGGCAGGAGCCCGACCGGGGTGGCGAGCCGTTCGGCGAGCCCGACGAAGGTCGCGATCTCGGTCACCCGCTCGCCGTGCAGGGCGGCCTCGCGCCGGGCCGACGGCAGCCGCAGCCCGGCCGAGACGAACCCGGCGCGGGTCAGCCGGTGACGGCCGAGCATCAGGTTGTCGCGTACCGACAGGTGCGCCGAGAGCGCGATGTTCTGGAACGTGCGCGCAACGCCCAGGGCGGCGATGCGGTGCGGGGCCAGCGTGGTCAGCTCCGCGTCGCCGAACCGCACGCTGCCCGAGGTGGCGCGGTAGACGCCCGAGAGCACGTTGAAGCAGGTGGACTTGCCCGCCCCGTTGGGCCCGATCACCGCGTGCACGCTGCCCGGCTCGACGGTGAAGCTCACCGCGTCCAGCGCGGTGAGCCCGGCGAACCGCACGGTCACCTCGCGGACGTCGAGCCGGGGGATGGAGATGTCCGTGTCCATACCGCCTGGTTGGTATGTCCCGCTCATGCCGCTGCTGCCGGCCGTGCCGGCCGTGCCGGTCGCGCCGCTCGTGCCGGTCGCGCCGCCCGCCCCGCTCGTGCCGCTCGTGTCGCTCGTGCCGGTGGTGCCGCTCGTCCCGCTCACGCCGACCACCTCGCCAGGGCCGGGCGGGCGGCCGCGGCGGCCCGCCCGGTCCCGGGCAGGTTCTCGGGGGCGTCCTCGATGCCCAGATAGCGGCGGCGGACCTCGTCGGTCGCGGCCAGCTCGGCGGCCGGTCCGGAGAGCGCCACCTCGCCCACCTCCAGCACGTAGGCGTGCGAGGCGAGCGCCAGGGCCGTCGCGGCGTTCTGCTCGACCAGCAGGACCGTGGTGCCCCGGGCGTTGATCTCACGGATGGTGTCGGCGATCCGGGCGGCCATCATCGGCGCGAGGCCGAGGGTGGGCTCGTCCAGCAGGAGCATCCTGGGGGCGGCCATCAGCGCCCGGCCGATGGCCAGCATCTGCTGCTCGCCGCCGGAGAGCAGTCCGGCGCGCTGCCCGGCCCGTTCGGCCAGGACCGGGAAGAGCGCGAGCACCTCCCGCCTGGCCTCGGCCGCCGTCCGCCGGTCGGGCGCGCCGAGCGCGCCGGCCCGCAGGTTCTCCTCCACGGTCATCCGGGCGAACACCCGCCGCCCCTCGGGGACCTGGACGACGCCGCCGGCCACCACCGCCGAGGTGGCGGTCCCGGACAGGCGCGTCCCGCCGAAGGCGATCTCGCCGGAGGTGATCCCGCCCCGGTGGAACCTCAGGGTGCCCGACACGGCGCGCAGCAGGGTGGACTTCCCCGCACCGTTGCCGCCGAGCACCGCGACGACCGAACCGCGCGGGACGTCCAGCGAGACACCCCGCAGGGCAAGGACCGGGCCGTAACTCACCGCCAGATCCCTGACGACCAGCCCGGAGTCCCCGGGCGGGCGAGGGGCGTGCACGTCCATGTTCTGCCTCCTGACAGCCGATGAACGCACCCAACCCAGGTGGTTCACCGGCGTCCAGAGGTGGAGGTGAAGTCGGGGCGGGAGCCCAGGTGGGACGGGTGCCGGTTGTGCGCGGGCACAACCCCTCATCACGAAACAGAACAGAACCTTGTTCCGTAAGGTGTTCTGCTGACACCATCACCGGATGGGGACCCGGCCCGTAACGGACGAAGAGGTACGCAGGATCATGCGGCTGGCCGCTCGCCGGCTGCTGCTGAGACTTCCCGAGCTGACCGACGAACTCGTCGCCAAGATCCGCGACACCGACGAGGCCTACCGCCGGATGGTACCGACCGACGACCACTGGCAGAGCGTGTACGAGGCGATGCGCGAGGGCATCGGGGCCATTCTGCTCCCCAGACCGGAGCGGCGCGACCTTCCGCAGGCGGAGAAGACCGCCCGCCGCCGGGCCGAGCAGGGCCTGCCGATGGACTCCCTGCTGCGCAGCTACCGCCTCTCGGCGCAGGTGATGTGGGACGGGCTGACCGACGTCGTCGCCGAGGAGGACTCCGACAGCCTGCCCGTCCTGATCCGCAGCGCCACCAAGGTCTGGCACGCCATCGACCGGCAGGCCATCGCCGCCGCCGAGGCCTATCGAAGACGGGAGGCCGAGATGTTCGGCCGCACAGCCGAAAGGGTCCAGTCCCTGCTGGACGCGCTCCTGGAGGACCGGGCCGACGCCGCCCTGGTCCGCAGCGCCGCCGCCGCGCTCGACCTGCCGGAGCTGGGCCGGTACGCCGTCGTCATCACCCGGCTGCCGGGCAGGCCCGACCACGGCGACGACGACCCGAGACCCACCTCGCTGGGCGTGATGCGGCTGCTGTGGCGGATGCGCCCCGACTACGAGGTCTCGGTGGTGCTGCTGCACGACGCCGACATGGACGACCTGGCCGGGGAGCTGCGCCCGCTCGTCACCGGATGCGCTGGGATCAGCCCGGTGGTCGAGGGGCTCGCCGAGCTGGGCCGCGCCCGCCGCCTCGCCGAGCTGGCCCTGCGGACCTGCGTGGGCGACGGCCCGGAGATCGCCCGGCTGGAGGACAGGCTCCCCGCCGCCCTGGTGGTCAGCCAGCCCGAGCTCGCCGGTCACCTCAGCGGAGCTGTGCTGCGGCCCATCCTCGCCCTGGACCAGGCCGACCGCGAGGTCCTGCTCGGCACCCTGGAGGCGTGGCTGCGCTGCGAGGGCTCGGCCATGCGCGCGGCCGGGCAGCTCTACTGCCACCGCAACACCGTCTTCAACCGCATCCGCCGCATCGAGCAGCTCACCGGCCGTTCCCTGGCGCGCCCGCTGGACATCGTCGAGCTCACCCTGGCCCTCGACGCGGTGCGACTGCTCCCCGTGACGTGACAATCACGCTTTTTACCGCCTCCGGGGCTTAGCCGGAGGATCGATTGGGCAAGGGAGAGGGATACCCGCGCCAGGCTGAACCGAGGTGGTGTCGATGCTGATCGGTACGATTCTGCAAGGCAAGGGAACAGAGGTGGCGACCGTGCGCCCGGACGCGACGGTCACCGAGCTCCTGGGAGTCCTCGCCGGGAACAACATCGGCGCCGTGGTGGTGTCCGAGGACGGCTCGTCGATCGCGGGCATCGTCTCCGAGCGCGACGTGGTGCGGCGGCTGCACGACCGCGGCGCCAGCGTGCTGGAGGAGGCGGTGTCGTCCATCATGACGACCGAGGTCCGCACCTGCCCCCCGGACGCCGACGTGGACGACCTGCGCCAGACCATGACCACCCACCGCATCCGGCACGTGCCGGTCGTCGACTCCGGCCGCCTGGCCGGGATCGTGAGCATCGGTGACGTGGTCAAGAGCTCGATCGAGGCCCTGGAGACCGAGAAGGCCCACCTGGTCGACTATCTCCAGCGCTGAACCTCGCGGGCCGGCCGTGCCCGCCCCGACGACGACGGGCCCGGCGCCTTCGCGCCGGGCCCGTCGCACGTACCGCTACCGCGCTACTGCACGGTGATCTTGTCGACCTCGATGGTCAGGCCCTTGACCTGCGGTGTCGACGTGCCCGTCGTCACCGACCCGACCCCGGGGCTGACGCCCTTGATCTTCATCGAGTAGCTCAGGGTGCCGCCCGGGGCGCCGGGCGTGCTGGTCACCCGGAGGTCCTGGGTCGGCGGGCCGCTGATCTGCTCGCCGGCCGTGCCCTCGGCGTTCTCGGCGCCCACGGTCAGGCCGTAACCCGCCGGCGGGTCACCGGGCAGGTTGTCCGGGTCGTAGGTGTAGGTGATGTCCTCGGTGCCGTTCAGCCCGATCCACTGCTGGAACACCTTGGTGTCGGTGGTGCCGTACGGGTTGACCCGCCACTCGACGACGAGCCAGTCGCTCACGCCGTCGGTGAGGGTCCCGACGAAGACGCCCGGCGTGCCGGTGCCGTCCAGGTCGGTCCAGTACGGGGCCAGCACGTTGTTCGGGGTCGCCGGATCGGGGAGGGTCTGCGGCTGGAACGAGATGTCGGTCGACCCCGCGCTGCCTCCGGCGATCGTGTAGCCGTTGGAGACGACGCCGATCCTGGTGTAGGTCCGGCCCGCGTACTGGAAGGCGGGAACGGTGAAGTTGAGCGCCTGCTCGTCACCGATCGGCGTCGGGGCGATGCCGAAGGAGTCGAGAGGCAGGTACGGGGCGGGACCGGTGCCCGGGGCGATGCCCGGCCTGTCCGGCTGCCTGGCCGCCAGCGTCGTCTTGGTCGTCGCGATCTGGGTGCCGACCTTGGTGGCGCCGGTCACCGAGTTCAGCCGCAGCTTGGCGTCCAGCGTGCTGACCGCCGTGACCTCGGCGTTCTCGAGGGTGTCGTTCTGCACGGTGACCGTGCAGGTGGACTCGCCGGTGTTGCGCGCGATGGTGGCCGGGACGCAGTTCTGCTCCACCGGGATCGCGCCCTCCTTGCGGAAGAACGCGACCGGCAGGTGCAGCTTGCGCGACCCGCCGACCTGCTTGAGGTCGACCTGGCCGAAGTACTGGCCCTCGGGCAGGTCGGGAGCGGTGATGACCACCTTGAACGTGGCGGTCTTGCCCGCCTTGACGCTCAGCAGCGGCGGCAGCACCGTGATGTTCGCGCCGCTGACGGTCTTGCCCGTGGCGGTGAAGATGAGCGTCTTGTCCGTGACGTTGGTGACCTTCCGCTCGGCGGTGATGAGACCCGGCATGATCGGGGCGTTCACCGACGGCAGGTTCAGGTCGATGCGGTTCAGCGGGTCTGCGGCCGAGGCGGCGAAGTTCGCGCCCGTCTCGTCCAGGGTGAGCCCGGGGTCGCCGGCCTTGGTCAGGTCGATGCGGCCGCCGCCGGTGTCGAACGGGTCGGCCGGGGTGACGCGGTCCTGCTTGGTGACCGAGGTCTTGGCCGTCGTCTCCAGCGCGGACTTCACCTGGCCCGGCGTCCAGTTCGGGTGCAGCGCGAACACCAGGGCCGCCGCGCCCGCGACGTGCGGCGACGACATCGAGGTCCCGGAGATGGCCTGGTACAGGTTGCCCTGCGGCCCACCGGCCGGGTCCTCCAGCGTCGGCGTCTGACCGGCCAGGATGTGCAGGCCGGGAGCGGTGACGTCCGGCTTGAGGAAGTCGCCGCCGGGACCGCGCGAGGAGAACGTGGTGATCGCGTCGCCCTGCCAGGTGGTCTTGACGCCCTGGGTGAACGAGGCCGTCGCGCCGGGGTTGGCCGTCAGGAACGCCAGCAGCGCGTCGCCCTCGGGCTTGTCGACGTGCACGGCCGGGAGCCAGTGGTTGTCGGTCATCACGTCGAGCGGGGTGGAGTTGTACAGGATCATCCCTGCCGCGCCGCCCTGCTTGACGTTGTAGCCCTTGAGGACGCGGCCGGGGCCGCGCTCACAGACGACGATCTTCCCGGTGAACAGCCCGGCGGGCGCCGGGGCCTCACACAGCGGGTCGGAGTACGGCGGCGCCGAGGCGAGCACCAGCGGCAGCGCCGTGGGCAGGCCGGGCGTGATCGAGGCGCCCTTGAGCGTCGCCGTGGCGCCGCCCGTACCGGACAGCGTGATCGTCGACTGGAACGTCCGGGTCTGGGTGGAGGCGGCCACCGTGGTCACCCACGGGGAGACGTGGTTGACCGTCGCCGCGCCCGGCCCGGCGTTGCCCGCCGAGGCCGAGACGAGCACGCCCGCCGCGTACGCGTCCAGGAAGGCCAGCTCCACCGGGTCGCTGTAGGGGGAGGTGCCGCCGGAGATCGAGAAGTTGATGACGCGGACGCCGTCCAGGATGGCCCGGCCGACCGCCTGGGCGGAGTCGGAGGGGAAGCAGCCCTCGACGCCGCAGACCTTGTAGACCGACACGTGCGCCGCCGGGGCGATGCCGTGGATCGGTCCGCGGCTGATGCCCAGCGGGTTGGCGTCGGCCACCGGGCCGCCCGCCGAGGTGGTCGCGGTGTGGGTGCCGTGGCCGTTGGAGTCGCGGGCGCTGTCGGGGTAGACCTCGCCGGGGTAGATCGCGTTGTAGGTCTCCAGGAACGGCGCGCCGCCGATGACCTTCCGGTTGCAGGCGAACGGGTCGGCCGCCGGGGTCAGCGGGTTGTCGCCGAAGTCGCAGACGCGCGGGGTGCCGTCCTTGGTCGGCGGCACGGCGGGAAGCGTGCCCGGGTCGGCGAACTGGGGGTGCTCCGGCCAGGCGCCGGAGTCCAGGATGCCGACGACCACGCCCTTGCCGGAGGAGGAACTGCCGCCCAGCTTGTTGTAGATCGTGGGAGCGCCGATGAACTCCGGGCTGGAGTCGGTCAGCAACTGCTCGGGCTTGTCCTCCTGGACGGCGGCCACGCCGGGGAGCTTGAGCAGCGCCGCGGCCTTGTTGGCCGGCAGGCGCAGCGCGATGCCGCCGTAGACGGTCCGCAGCTTCTGACCCGCCTTGGCCGTGGGAACGTTCCTGGCGAGTTCGGCCAGGAACGTGTTCTCCACGTCCTCGATGTGCTTCTGGTATTTCTGAGCGTCGCCGCTCTTGACGTCGAGCGCCCTCCCGGTCTTGGCCGGGCTCGTCGCCGGAAGCCCCTTCAGGCCACCCTGGTAGGCGGCGAAGGAGTCGTAGTCGAGCTTCACCATCACGTTGACCGTGGCGCCCGAGGTGGACTTCAGCAGCCCCTCGTCACTCCGGGCGAGCTTGCCGGTCGGGGACTTCGCGCCCTGGACCGGCTCACCCCCGGTCAGGGGGGTCGCCGTCCACTTGGTGGACGACGTGGGGGTGGGGGTGGGATCGGCGTTCGCCGGCGGCGCCATCGCCGCGACGAGCCCGACGCCGGCGGCGAGCACCGCCACGCGCCTGATCCTCGGTAAGTGGGGCTTCCTGGTCAACGGACCTCCCTGTTGGAACGTGAACAGCTCACGCGGCAGGGAGGGGGAGGTCACCCGCGTGCCCGGGGCAGGGCATGCCTGATAAGGCCTCGACCCTCCCCGTCGGGTGACGCGCGACCGGCCGCCCACAGGGGGCGGCCGATCATCAGAGGGAGCCTAACCAGAGACCATTTATTTGCCTAGATCGTGAAATTGACACAATCAACGAATTAATTGGTCAGGTTTCATTGCAGACTCGCCGGGCTTTCCGGGAGAACGTGGTCGGTCCCGACGGCTGGCTGCCCGTGCCCGTCCCACGCGGGCCACGGAGATCCGGAACGCGGGCGGCCTGTCCGTGCCGCCCTCGCAGGCCGTAGCCTGGAGGGCGCCGGCTCTCACCGGCGGCACTGCGTCCGGCCACCCGGGCCTGACGGTGAAGGGGACGGTGTGAAGCTCAAGCTGGATCTGCACCCCATCTACAACCGGGGCGGGGAGATCGACAAGGCGTTGCGGGGCGTCATCGACGAGGCCATCAGGAAGAAGGCCACCGAGGTCGAGATCATCCCCGGCAAGGGCTCGGGCCAGCTCAAGAAGAAGGTCCTGCGCTTCCTGGAGCAGAAGGAGATCAAGGCCCTCTACCACCGCATCGACAAGGACGCCAAGAACCACGGCCGGCTCTTCGTCTACTTCCGCTACAAGTAGGCCGGTGAGCGCGACGACGGGCGCCGTCAGACCACCGAGTACGGGCTGAATCGCTGCCGTCAAGCACTTAAGGCCAGGTCAACGCGGATATTTCAACCCTAGGAGCGCAAGGGGCGGCGGCGATGAACCGTTGGCCCCGAGAGGCCCCTACCCGCTCTGGGCCGTCTGTGGGCCGTCAGGCCGAGGCGCAGCGTCCTCGTAGACCTTGTCCACGGCCCTTCGGGTCCGCCCCTCGCTGCTCGGCATCAAGTGCGTATAGACCCGCAAGGTGAACCTGGATCGCTGTGGCCAAGGTACTGGCTGAGAGCCTTGATGTTCTCTCCGGCGTCCAGCAAGACCGAGGCGTAGAAGTGCCGCAACGCATGCATGCCGTGCTCGCGAGCGGCTTCGTACCGCTGGCCGCGCTCTGGTTCCGGGATGACGCCGGCGTGCATCAGAGCGGGCTTCCAGGCGTAGGTGTTGAAGTCGTTCCGTCTGACCGCGCCGCCGTTCTCCCGGGAGAAGAACAGCGTCTTCGTGACGGCCGGGCCGTCGGGAGTACGCCAGGGCAGCGTGACCGCGACGGGCGAGAATCGGCCCATATGGGCTTTGAGCGCGTCAGCTACACGCTCGGAGAGAGGTACGTCGCGCTCCTTCCCCCGTTTGGGCGGAGCGAAGACCAGACGGCCGTTGATGAATTTCACCTGGCAGGTCACACGTAACCAGCCCGTGTCGAAGTCCACCGCGTCGAGCGGCAGGCCAAAGATCTCCCCTTGCCTGAGACCACAACCGCTACCGAGGTCTGCCATAGCCCGGTAACGCTCAGGCAGTCCTGCTCGAACGGCAAAGACGCGCTCCGTCGTCCACGGCTGGACACGCCCCTCGGCGGGGGCAGGTGCTCGCACCGATTGTGCCCTACAGGGATTTCTGGACAGTAGGCCGTCGTCCACAGCCGCGGTGAAGACAGCGGACACGCTTGCGAAGATGAGGCGGCGGTAGGACGACGCAGGAAGAGCGCTCTCCAGTTCGCTCAACCATGCGCGAATATGACCAGGCTGGAACGAAGCGAGGGGACGTAGACCTAGTACTACAACAGCACTTTGTTGTTGAGTGGATGTCGTCGCTGGTAGTGGCTGGTGC
>NZ_JBFABE010000016.1:0-132730 GCF_040640155.1 Streptosporangium sp. NPDC023615 | reverse complement strand
ACGACCGCCGGATCGGGGCCGCCAGGATCGAGGAGGCGGTCGTCCGGCTGGTGGGCACCCGCGCGGCGGCCGATCGCCTTCCACGGTCCGGGGACGGGGGCCGCACCCGCGCGGCGGTCAGTCCTGGTAGGGGACGTCCAGCCGCGACAGGGTCCGCGGGCACCGGCCTCCCTGGAGCACGGGTCGCTGTGCCAGCAGCTCCCTCGCCTGCCGCCGGGCCAGGTTCCAGCCGTTCCAGGGGTCGGACTCGGCCAGGTGGTTGGTGGTGACGACGTCCCGCAGCACGCAACTGCGGGTCGGCTCGGGCAGCCGGTCCAGGGCCGGGACCGCCTCGGCGCCGAGATCGCCCAGGTACTCCAGGTCGGCTCCGGGCAGGCCGCGGACGGCGATCTGCGTCTCCGCGACCCGCAGGTCGGGGTTCCACAGCGCGAACGCCAGCAGCGAGGCGCTCGTCATCACCACGAGGGCCCTGGGAAGCCAGCGCGCCTGCTCCCGCCCGACGAGCCGGGCCGCGCCCGCGGCGAGGACCAGCGCGAACACCCCGCCCAGCCACCACACCGTTGCGGCCACCGAGGCCCGCAGCCGGGAGAGGCCGTAGGCGTCGGAGTACAGGTCCAGGCGGTGCAGCGCGGAGACCAGGATGACCAGGGTCAGCACGCAGAGCAGGCCGAGCAGCCCGGCCATCAGCCAGCGGTCGAAGCCCTTGAGCTCCAGCGCCCCCGAGGCGACCCCGACGATCGCCAGCACGAACACGCTGACCACGACGAGCTGGAAGAAGCCGGAGCGCGCGTACTCGGCGTAGGTCAGGCCGGTGGCCGACACCAGCCACCGGGTACTGCCGAACAGCACGGCCAGCTGCATCACCACGAACGTGACGAACAGCAGGTTGAGCGCGGTCAGCGGGAGCACCCACAGGCTCCGGCCGGCCGCGACCCTCAGGCTCGGCGTCCGGGGCTCGGCCACGGGCTGCAGGCCGACCAGCACCGCCGAGGCCACCACGGACGCGAGGACCAGGAACAGGACGATCCTCAGCGGCATCGACTCCGCCCAGTCCTGCACGCTGAGCACCCGCTCGACGGCCTCGGCGAAGACCGCGTCCGCCGAGGCGAACAGCGCCCCGAACACCACCAGCAGCACGACCGTCAACCCTCCGCCGAGCAGCGCGGGAACCACCCGCCTGCGGGCCGCGAGCGCCCTCAGACGGGCCCCGAGGAACCACGGCACCGGCAGCAGTCCCAGGATCACCGACGCCCCGCCCCGGATCACCCCGAGCCATCCGCGCCCGGCCCCCGACAGGGCGAGCGCGGCCGTCAGGAACCCCGCCAGCGACACGACGGCGACCAGCCAGTCCGCGTCCCTGAACATGACCGTCACGACCAGCCCGTAGGCGAGCGCCCCCAGCACGACCGACCACGCGGTGATCCGCCCGCGTACCGCGGGGATCACCGCCGCTCCCATGGCGACGGCCACCAGGACGAGTCCCAGCCCGGCCCCGCTGTACGGCACGACGAC
This sequence comes from Streptosporangium sp. NPDC023615, assembly GCF_040640155.1. Lineage (NCBI taxonomy): Bacteria > Bacillati > Actinomycetota > Actinomycetes > Streptosporangiales > Streptosporangiaceae > Streptosporangium > Streptosporangium sp. NPDC023615. The sequence continues at coordinate 131,218 of NZ_JBFABE010000016.1, read as the reverse complement.
CGCGCCGAGCAGCCCGACGGCGCCCGACGCCGGCAGCACCCAGCGGGGCGTGTCCGGCAGGTCCGGCCGGGGCAGGATCGGCGGCGCCTGGTAGCCTCCCGTCCCGCGCCTTCCCGGGGTCGTCGCCTGCGGCCGGGAGAGGACCGCCGTACCGGCGGGCTGCGTGGCCTGGGCGGACGTCGTAGGGGTCGCGGACGGCGCGGACGGCATGGACGCTGTGGACTGCGTGGAAGCCACGGACGCCGTGGACGCCGTGGACGCCGTGCCGACGACCTCGGCGGCCGTCGTGGCGGGGCCCTGCGCCGGAGGCCGGTACGGAAGCGGTTCCTGGCCGCCGGAGATGTCGTCGAACGACGTGGTGGCTCCGAGGACCGTGCCGATGAACCCGCCGGCCACGAACAGGCCGGCACCGGCCGTCAGGCCGAGCATGGAGTCGAGCGCGGACAGGACGGTGCCCACGATCAAGGCGCAGATCACTCCCGCGACGCCGCCCAGGAAGACCCCGATGATCGCTCCTGCCCAGTTCCGCACCACGACCCTTTCCGGACGCGTACTCCCGCCCCCGACGAGGACGGGCCGTGGCGGGAACGGCGGGGAGGTGTGGCCCGGTGCGCCGGTGTGGCCCGGTGGGGCGCCGGTGTGGGCCGGTGGGGAGGTGTCCGGGGTGCCGGCACCGTCCGGCCCGACGCCCTCACCGGGGCCGCCCGGTTCGGACGACCCGGGGGGTTCCGGCCGCTCGCCGGGAGGTGTGCCGTCCGCGGGGGCCCGGCCCGGGGCGGTGGGCACGAGGGCGCCGGCATCGGCGGCCACCCGGTCCGGCACGTCCTGCCTCACCTCCACGGCGGGGGAACCCTGCGCCGGCGAGCTCCGGGCCGGAGGTCCCTGGGCCGCGGGAACCTGAGCCGGAGAGCTCGGAACCGGAGACCCCTGGGCAGCGGGAACCTGAGCCGACGATCTCCGGGCCGAAGAATCCGGGACCGGCGAGTCCCGGACCGGCGAGTCCCGGACCGGCGAGTCCTGGGCCGGTGAGTCCTGGGCCGACGGGCTTTGAGCCGACGGGCTTTGAGCCGACGGGCTCGGGGCGGAGGAATCCCGGGCCGCGGCGTCCTGGACCGGCGGGTCCGGGACCGGCGGGCCCGCCACCGGGGAAGACGGGGAGGTCATCTCGATCCTTTCCGGGAGGTCGGTCACGACGTGGCAGCCGACGCCGTCCTCGACGTGGATGGAGCCGCCGTGCAGTTCGACGATCTCCTTGGTGATGGCCAGGCCCAGCCCGGCGCCGCCGTCGTCCGTGGCACGCCCGGCGTCCAGCCGTGAGAACCGCTCGAACGCCCGGGCCCTGTCCTCGGCCGCGATGCCGGGCCCCTGGTCGCTCACCCGCAGCCGGACGCCGTCCCCGGAGGCCGCCGCCGCCAGCACCACGGTCCCGCCGGCGGGGCTGTGGCGTACCGCGTTGTCCAGGAGGTTGGCGAGGACCTGCGCGAGCAGGTCGGGGTCGGCGCGCAGGCTCAGCCCCTCGGGAACCTCGCAGCGGGCCGTGACGCCCTCCCTGGCCAGTACGGCCTCGCGCAGGGCCTGCTCGCACAGCGGGCGCAGCTCCACGTCCTCGCGCTCGATCAGGCGGGCCCCGGACTCCAGGCGGGACAGGTCCAGCAACTGTGCGACCAGACGGCCGAGCCGCTCGGTCTGCGCGAGCGCGGTGCCCAGGGTGGCGGGGTCGGGATCGGAGACCCCGTCGACCACGTTCTCCAGTACCGCCCGCAGCGCGGTGATCGGCGTGCGGAGCTCGTGGCTGACGTTGGCCACCAGCTCCCGGCGCTGCCGGTCCACCTCGCCCAGATCGGCGGCCATCGCGTTGAAGGCGCGGGCCAGCTCGCCCACCTCGTCACGGGAGGTGGCGGTGACCCGCAGGCCGTAGCGGCCCTTGGCGATGGTCTGCGCGGCGGCGGCCATCTCGCGCAGCGGCTTGGTCATTCCCCGCGCGAGCAACTGCACCATGATCAGCGCGAACACCGCGGCCACGGCGACGCGCACGTCGCGCGAGTATCCGGCGTTGATGCCGACCTCGTTGACGACGAACGCCGTCACCACGGCCAGCAGGATCACCATGCCGAGCTTCGCCTTGATCCGGCCGAGGAAGTCGAGGGGTCTCAATGGTCGGCGCATCCTGATGTCGAAGTGATGGGGTGTGCACGCCCGCGCGTCCGGGTCCCCGCCGGGCTGTTCGGCGCCCCGCCGTGCCGGGCGCTCACGGTCTGACGAGGGCGTAACCGACTCCGTGGACGGTACGGACGACGCCGGGGCCCAGCTTGCGGCGCAGGGCCCGTACGTGACTGTCGACCGTTCGGGTGGCCGCGGCCTCGGAGAATCCCCAGATGTCGGTCAGCAGCCGTTCCCGCTCGAAGACCTGGCCGGGGCGCTCGGCCATGCGGCAGAGCAGGTCGAACTCGGTCCTGGTCAGCTGGGCCTCGGTGCCCCGCACGTAGACCCGGCGCTCGGCGGTGTCGATCTCGACGTCGGCGACGCGGATGACCGTGTCGTCCACGGCCAGTTGCGAGGCGCGCTCGACCCTGCGCAGCAGGGCGTGCACCCGGGCGACCAGCTCGCGCATGCTGAACGGTTTGGCCATGTAGTCGTCGGCCCCGACCCCGAGGCCGACGAGCAGGTCGGTCTCCTCCCCCAGCGCGGTGAGCATGAGCACCGGCACCGGCCTGGCCGCCTGCATCCGCCGGCACACCTCCAGGCCGTCGAGGCCGGGCAGCAGGCGATCCAGCACCACCACGTCGGGCCCGGTCCTCGCGTGGACGGCCAGTGCCGTCTCCCCGTCCCCGGCGACCTGCACGTCGAAGCCCTCGGCGGCCAGCCTGTGGCGTACGGCCCGCGCGATCGTCTCGTCGTCCTCGACCACGAGGACGCGTCGTTGCTGAGGGGTTGCCATGCTCGGCAGCGTAGACCGGGGCGGTGCAGAAGACCTGGGGTGAATTGTGAAGGTTTCGCGCACGGCCGGACCGGCGGCACGGCACCGGTCCCCCCAGGACGGGCGGGCGGCCTCCCGCCGGACACGGCGGAATTTACCCGACGGCGGAAATCTTGACCTGTGCCGTGAAAAGCATTGCTCGGTGACCGGATCACGACAGGTCAGGCTTAGAAGACAGAACAGTACGAGACCCAGGGGACGATACGAATGAGGCCATTCATGAGGCACGTGTTCTGCCTTACAGCCCTCATCGGATGGGCGGCCGCTTTCGGGGCGTCACCCGCGGGCGCCGCCGCGGACGGCGAGCCGTCGCCGGGCGTGACGACCACGGCACGGGTCCCGGCCCCCTCGACCACGGCACGCGTACCGGTCCCCTCGAAGCCGCCGGGCGGACCGGTGGCGTCCCCGGCGAGGACCGGCGGCGCGGCCGTGAACCGGGCGCTCGTACTCGCGATCAGCCAGGGCCCGGTCATCTCGCCGACGAACCGGGTCGTGGTGCTGCAGTGCGCACCGCTGGGAGGGGGCACACATCCGAGGACGCGGAACGCGTGCGCGTCGCTGCTCCCCGTGAACGGTGACGTGGGAAAGTTCAAGCCGTCGACGAAGACGTTCTGTCCCCTGATCTACGACCCGGTCACGATGTCGGCGGTCGGTGTCTGGGACGGCAGGTTCGCCCTGTCCTCCCAGACCTTCAGCAACTCATGCCTGCTACGGGCCACGCTCGGGGAGATCGCCGGTTTCTGACCACCGCGGACAGCCGTTCCGGAGTTAACGTGACAGGGTGATCGATGTCCCCGCGTACCTCCGCAGAATCGGCGTCAGGGCGGACGGCCCCGCGAGTGCGGAAACACTGCACCTGCTCCACCGGGCGCATGTGGAACGCGTGCCGTACGAATGCCTGGAGATCTGGCTGGGGCGGCCCACCACGGTGGATCCCGTGGAGTCGGCCGCCCGGATCATCCGGGGCCGGGGCGGTTACTGCTACCACCTGAACGGGGCGTTCTCCGCGTTGCTGAAGGCGCTCGGCTACCGGGTGACCAGGCACGTGGGCGGGGTGCAGGGGCGCCCCGGGGACCCGGCGGGGGCGAACGGCGACCATCTGGTCCTCACGGTGTCCGGGCTGCCCGCCCCGGAGAACCCCGGCGGGGAGTGGCTGGTCGACCTGGGGCTCGGTGACGGGCTGCACGATCCCCTGCCGCTCGTCGCGGGCACCTACCGGCAGGGGCCCTTCACCTACGGCCTGCGTCCGTCGGAGGCCGAGCCCGGCGGCTGGCGGTTCGACCACGATCCGCGCGGCGGCTTCGCCGGCATGGACTTCCGCGCCGCACCCGCGCGGATGTCGGAGTTCGCCGGGAGGCACGGCTTCCTGTCCACCTCGCCGGAGTCGGGGTTCGTCCGCGTGGCCACGGTCCAGCGGCGTGACGCGGGCGGCACCGACGTCCTGCGCGGTCTCGTGCTCACCCGTCTGGGCGACCGGGAGCACACCCTCACCGCCGAGACCGAGCGCGACTACTTCGAGATGCTCGCCGACGTCTTCTCCCTTCCCCTGTCCGACGTCACCCCGGCCGAACGCGCCGGGCTCTGGCGGCGCCTGTGGGCCGCCCACGAGGTGTGGGCGGCCCGCGCGACGTAGAGGACGCCCCTTCCTCGCCGAGACCGCGACCACGACCGGGGCCTGGGCCGGGGTCGGGGCCGTGGACGCGACCGGGACCACATCCGGGACCGCGACCGGGGATCAATATGATGGTCAGGACCCTGTTCGTTGGTTCATGTGCCATTAAGTGACTATGTTGCTGTTCGCGATGGGACGGCGAACGGGGTGAGCAGGATCGACACTCAAGTGCTGGCAGGCCGCTACCGGCTGCTCAACCCCCTCGGTGAGGGGGGGACGGGCACGGTCTGGCTCGCCGCCGACGAGACGCTCGGCCGCGACGTGGCGGTGAAGGAGGTACGGATCCCGCCCGGCCTCGACGCCGCCGGACGGCAGGAGGTCTGTGCCGCGGCACTGCGCGAGGCCAACCTCGCCGCCCGGCTCAAGCATCCCTCGATCGTGACCGTCCACGACGTGGTCATCGAGCAGGAACGCCCCTGGCTCGTCATGGAACTGCTCTCGGGGACGTCGCTGGAGCAGACCGTCCGCGACCGGAGCCCGCTGCCCGTACACCAGGCGGCCAGGGTCGGGGTGGGCGTCCTCAGCGCGCTCGGCGCCGCTCACGCCGCCGGGGTGGTCCATCGCGACGTCAAACCGGGCAACGTCTTCCTGACCAGGACGGGCAAGGCCGTCCTCACCGACTTCGGCATCGCGGTCGTCGACGGCGAGGGCACCTCGGGCCGTACCGACCACCTGGTGGGCTCGCCCAACTACATCGCGCCCGAGCGGCTCCGCGGCGAGCGGGGCGGCCCCGCCTCCGACCTGTGGTCCCTCGGCGCCACCCTCTACTTCGCCGTCGAGGGGATGCCGCCGCACCCGGCGGAGACCCCGATCGCGGCGATCGGGCGGGTGCTCACCGAACCGCCCAGGCCGCCGGAGCGCGCGGGCGCGCTGGGCCCGCTGCTGACGCGCATGCTCGACCCGGTGTCCGAGGCCCGGCCGTCCTTCGAGGAGGCCGCCCGCTCACTGGCGGAACTCGCCTCCGGCCGTGCGAGCGGCGCCCTGTCGTACGGCCCGCGTCACCCCCCGCCGTCCCCGGCACCCCCGGCGCGTGACACCGCCGTACCGCCGGCCGGGTCGCGCGGCAGGCGCACGGCGCTGTGGGTCGCCGCCGAGGTGGCGGGGGTCCTGGCGGTCGCCGGGATCACCTTCGGCGTGACCTTCCTGTCCGCCTCGGGCTCCACGGCCGCCGAGAAGAAGGTCAGGCTCAGCGAGAGTCCCGGCGCCTTCACCACGCCGGTGAACATCTGCGCGCTCATCCCGGCGGCCACGGCCGGCCGGCTGCTGCCCTCGCCGGCGGTCGAGGGCAAGCCCACCAACGACGGGGGGTGCCAGTGGCCGGCCCTCGGGGTGGGGCTGGAGGTGCGCCTCTCCGGGGACAAGCAGTGGGGCACGAGCCCGCGTCAGGCTCACGAGCTGTTCGTGAACCGGCGCAACGGCACCATCCCCAGCGGGGAGAGCGCCTGGAGCTGGCCGGAGATCCAGGCCGGCCTGCGCTCCTCCCGCTCCACCGCGCCCAGGGCGGTGAAACCCGTCGGCGACGAGGCCTTCGGCTACGACGTCCACGAGAACCGCAAGACCGGCAGACTGGAGCAGAGCTACGTGATCATCCGCGTGGACAACCTCGTTCTCGACGTCGGCTACAGCGTGGTCGACGGCAGCAAGGACGGTCCGGCGATCCAGGCCGGCGCCCACACCGCCGCGACATGGGTCGCGAACGCGTTGAACAAGCAGAAGGCTGGCGAATGAACCATCCAGACCTCCCCCGGCCCCAGGGCAGGCACGCGGGCGGGCAGGCCGCTCCCGCGCAGGGGCCCGGGATCGCCGGGGCCGAGGGCGCGCCGATGCTTGAGCAGAGCTCCCTGGAGCAGGTCATCGCCCGGTTCGGCCCGATGTCCCCGCAGCAGACCGCGGTGGTCGGCCTGGCCGTGCTGGACCAGCTCGTGTCCGTGCACATGCAGGGCATGCTCCACGGCGACGTGCGGCCGAGTTCGGTGCTGCTCGGCCCGTACGACCAGATCACCCTCGCCCCGCCGTCCCTGCCGTCCTCGCTCTTCACCTCCCCCGAGGGCGTGACCAGCCCCGCCGCCGACCTGTGGTCGCTCGGCGCCACCCTCTACACCGCCGTCGAGGGCCGTCCGCCGTCGCCCGGCGCCTCCCTGGACAACGCCGGCCCGATCGCGCCGATCCTGTTCCGGCTGCTCGCCGGGGAGCCCTCCCAGCGGCCGGACCCGTCCACGCTGCGCACCGCGCTGCTCGACATCTCCCGGTACCGTCCCGGGCCGCCTCCCGGCCCGGAGGCGCCCCCGCCGTTCCCGCAGAACGTGCCCCCGCCGTTCCCGCCGAACACGTCCGCCTCGGGCCCGCACACCATGCCCGCGTCGTTCCCTCAGAACACGTCCGCCTCGGGCCCGCACGACGTGCGCGCGCCGTTCCCGGGAGCCCCCGGACCGGGGAGTACCGGGCCGGGCGGCCACCCCGGGCCGGGCGGACCTTCCGGACCTTCCGGGCCCGGCGGACCGGCGGAGACGGGTGACGCTCCGGGGACCTCGCGCGTCTCCGGCGCGCCGGAGCCCTTCTCCGCCGAGAGCCCCGCGAGCCCCCCGAGCCCCGCGAGGTCGGAGGGGACCGGAGGACCCCGGGGCTCCGGAGAGCACGAGGGAGCCGGGGCGGGTCAGGAGAGCGGAGGCGCTCCGGCCGCCGAGGGGGACGTGACGGCGCCCTTCAGGAAGAACCTGAACGAGCAGATGTCCGCCATCACGGCCGGGCTCCCCCTCCGGGACGTCCCGGCCACCCGTCAGGTCCCGTCCCCCGCCCAGGACGTTCAGGGGAGCCCGCCGGGTTCGACGTCCTCCCCGGACGCGCCCACGGTCGGGCAGGGATTCCCCGGAGGGCAGGACACCCCCGCCGCCTGGCCCAGCCTGCCCCAGGGCTCACCGGCGCAGACGGCGCGGCAGGTCCCCTGGCAGGGACCGCCACAGGGCTCGCAGCAGAGCTCGCCGCAGGGCTCCCCACAGGGCTCGCAAGGACCGCCGGGACCGTCGGGACCGCCCCTCGGGCCGCAGGGACCGCCGCCGGGACCCCGCCAGAAGGCGTCCCGCGAACCCGTCCCCCCGGTGACCGACGCCGCCCGGAACCTGGCGGACGAGCCGACCGCGCGCTCCACGAAGACGTCGGGGGTCCTCGTACCCCGGCCCGTGGTGGCGCTGACCGGGGCGCTGCTCTTCGGCATGGCGGTCACCATCGGCGTACTGCTCACCTCGGTGCTCACGAGCCCGGCCGACGAGGCGTTCCCCACGGAACCGCCGGGCGCCAAGGGCCGCTTCGCCACGGCGCCCCGGGCCTGCAGCCTGCTCGACGAGAACCAGGCGGGCGAGGTCGTCCCCGGGTTCAGGAGCTCCGAGGTCGAGCGTTCCACGTGCAACTGGCTCAACCAGCAGGACTGGCGCAAGCCCAACGTGGAGAAGTACGACCTGCGGGTCCGGCTGATCGCGCAGAAGGAGGTCGCGCGGGCCAAGGAGTACATGGCCGGCAAGAAGAAGGACATCCTCGACAAGGGCCAGTTCACCACTCCGAAGCCCCTTCCGCCCAAGGACCTGAGCGGCATCGGCGAGGAGGCCTTCACATCGAGCTCGTACACCTCCATCAACCTCTACGGCGGCTCCTACAAGGCGACCGTGGTCTTCCGGATCAGCAACCTGATCGCCGAGGTCGACTACGAGCGGGGCGGCGTCAAGGAGGACCGCGACGGCGAGATCGGCCAGGGCGCGCTGAAGGTGGCGCGGTGGCTCACCGAATCCCTGAAGACCGATGACTGACGGGCCGGCCGGCCGGGCATCCCGCCCGCTGCCCGTGCTCGCCGGCCGCTACCGGGCGGTCGAACGGCTGGGCGCGGGCGGGATGGGCGTGGTGTGGCGGGCGCGCGACGAATTGCTCCACCGCGAGGTGGCCATCAAGGAGGTCACGCTCGACCCGAAGCTGCCCGAGGCACAGCGCGCCGAGACCCGCGAGCGCACCATGCGCGAGGCCCGCGCCGCCGCCCGGCTGGGGCACCCGTCGATCGTCGCCGTCCACGACGTCGTCGCCCAGGACGGCCGCCCGTGGATCGTGATGGACCTGGTCCGGGGCCGTTCGCTGGACCAGGCGATCCGCGCCGGCGGCCCCCTGCCCCCGCACCGGGTGGCCGCGATCGGCCTGGCCGTGCTGGACGCGCTGGCGCTGGCGCACAGCCGGGGCATCATGCACCGGGACGTGAAACCGGCCAACATCATGCTCGCCGACGACGGCGGTGTGCTGCTGACCGACTTCGGCATCGCCACCGTCGAGGGCGACGTCCAGCTCACCTCACCGGACGCGCTGGTCGGCTCTCCCGGCTACATCGCCCCCGAGCGGCTGCGCGGCCAGGACGACGGGCCCGCCGCCGACCTGTGGTCCCTGGGCGCGACCCTGTACGCGGCCGTCGAGGGCCGGGGACCCTTCCAGCGCGGCACGCCGGTGGCGACCCTCGGAGCGGTCCTCACCCAGGAGACGCCCCATCCGGCCAGGGCCGGGGAGCTGGCTCCCGTGTTGCTGGCCGTACTGGCCAAGGAGCCCCGGGACCGGCCGGGAGAGGCCGGGTTGCGCGCCGCGCTGCGGCGGGTCGCCCAGGGACTGCCCGCGGGCCCGCTCTCCCCGGCGACCGCACCGCGCCGGGAACCGCGGGCGGCGGACGGGACGGGAACGCCGTACGGGACAGGGCCGCCCCCCGCCCAGGTCACCGGCCGGGCCGGGCGGCGCCGCACCGCCCTGATCGCCGGAGCGGCGCTGGCCCTGGCCGCGGCGGTGACGGCCGGGACGGTGCTGCTGACCGGGGACGACTCCGGGGAGCCTCGGGTGCCGGGGACGTCCGGAGCGTCCGCGGCGCCGGGGACGGTGGCGGCCGGGCGGTTCGTCGCCGCCCCGGACCCGTGCACGCTGCTCACCGACGCGCAGGCCGGGGTGGTCGTGCCGGAGGCGTCGCCGACCTCCGTGGTCCCCGACAGAGGCGGGGAACCCTACTGCGCCTGGGACGGCCCCCTGAAGGACCCGGCCGACCGCGGGCTGTGGGTCTCGGTCGACCACAAGACCGCGGTCGCCGGCAAGAGCGGCCCCGACACCGCCCACGCGTTCTTCGACTCCGAACGCGTCAAGACCGCCGCCGACGAGGGCACCGGCCTGGTCGGCACCACCGGACCGCTCAGGAACGTCCGCCACGTCGGGGCAGAGGCGTTCTCCTACGACACCCTCACCGGCGGCCGGGCCTACTGCGTCATCCGGTTCCGGGTGAGCAACCTGCTCGTCAAGGTCACCCTCTCGGAGAAGGGGAAGCGTGTCGGCACGCCGTTGCGACGGCAGACCCTGCAGGTCGCGCGCCAGGTCTCCGAGGAGCTGAACAGCCGTGACTGAGAACGGCACGAGCCGCGCCGTCCGCACAGGCCGCACCGTCCGGGCCGTCCGCACAGGCCGGGCCGTCCGCCCCGTCCGCCCCGTCCGCGCCCGGTGCGCCCCGCGCGCCCGGCGCCGCGCCACCGCCGGGGAGGGCGGATGACCGACCCCACCCTGCTGGCCGGGCGCTACCGCCTGCTGGAGCGCCGTGACCGGGCGGGCACGAGCTGGCGCTCACGTGACGAACTGCTCCGCCGCGACGTGACGATCTCGGAGGTACGGCTGCCGCCCCCGGGACCGTACCGGGAGTGGCTCCTGGGGCAGATCCGCGCGGCGTCGGACCTGCGGCACCCGGGTGTCACGACCCTGCACGACGTGATCCCGGCTCACGACCGGTTCTGGCTGGTCATGGAGTCGGTCGAAGGGCGCTCGCTGCTGCAGAGCGTCAGGGCCGACGGCCCGCTCTCCGACGAGCGGGCCGCCGAGGTGGGACTGCGGGTGCTGGACGCGCTGACCGCCGCCCGCGAGCGCGGGATCCACCTGGCCGCCACCCCCGACACCGTGTTGCTCACCCCCGGCGGGCGGGTGGTGCTGACCGGCGTCGCCGCCCTCGCGACCGGTGACGGGTTCCACGACCTCGGCACCACCCTCTTCACCGCCGTCGAGGGCCGGACACCCGACACCGGCGAGCGGCCCGTGCCGGTGATCGGCGGCGGGATACCGCTGGCCTCGCCGTCCACCGGCCCCGTGGGGACCACCGGGTCCGGTCCGCTGGTCCCGCTGGTGGAGGAGTTGCTGGCGGCCGCCCCCGGCCATCGGCCCGACGCCACCTCGGTACGGCTGACGCTGGAGAGGATCGCCCCGGGGCCGGCCGACCGGCCCGGCCACCCCGTCCGGCCCGGTCCGGGCGGAGCGGCCCGGACGCGCGGGGGATCCAACCGGGCGCTCCTCGTCGCCGCCGTCCTGGCCGTACTGCTCGTCGCCGGCGGGCTCGCCTTCTGGCTCCGGCCCCGCCAGGCCGCCGAGCAGGCGCCGGTCGCCGCGCCGATCGCGTTGCCCACCGCGTTCTCCCGTGCCCCGGACCCCTGCGCGCTCCTGTCCGCCGAACAGGCGGCCGAGCTGGAGGTGGACGCCACCCCCAGCGGCAGGAAGAAGGACACGTGCACGTGGAGGACCACGGGGCAGCCGAAGAACCTGACCTACACCCTGACCGTCTCCACCTTCCGCCTGCCCTCCGACAAGGCCGCGGGGCAGCTCTACGCGCGCTTCCTCAAGCAGGAGCGCGAGCGGACCGCGACGGCGGTAGGCCTGCCCATCACGTTCGTCAGGCCCGCCGGGCCGGTGACCGGGATCGGCTCCGAGGCCTACGCCTCCGAGGGCACCAACAAGCTGACCTACTACAGCTCGGTGGTCTTCCGGACCGCCAACCTCGTGACCAGCGTCCAGTATCAGCGCGGCATCGGCGAGGACGGCGACGGCAGGACCCGCAAGGCCGCCTACACGGCCACCCGGTGGGTCCTCGAACAGCTCGCCCGGACGGGATGAGCCCCGGGCCCCGGCCGCCCGGTCATGCCCGCCCCCTCGGGACCTCCGCGGGCTTCCGGGGACCGCGGGGACCCCGGGGGCTTCCGGGGATTTCCGAGAGCTCCGGGGGTCGCGGCCGGAAGCGTGCCCGCCCCGGCGCCGCGACGGTTCCCCCTCCCGGCGGTACGGCGACGATCACGATATATCTCGGTTGGAACCACGGGGGTGGGTCCGTACGTTGAACCGACGACGCACAATGAACTACAGACGGGGCGCCCGCCCCGCGTTCGGAGGATGTTGAGAATGTCACCCGTCCAGAAGTACGCGATCGGCGCGGCAGTAGTGGTGTTCCTGTCGTGGATGTTCCTGCCGGGGTTCGTGACGACGCTGATCCTCCTGGGCGTCATCGCCGCCCCGGTCGTCGGCTACCTGATGCTCGACCCGTCCCAGCGGGCGCGGCTCAAGCGCTCCCGCAGGCGCGGTCTCGGCCGCTGAGAGACGGTGCCCGCCGCGCGCCCGACCGGCCGGGGAGCCGGTCGGGCGACGGTCACGCACGGCCAGGTGACGGTCACGGCCGGACGACGGCCAGGCCGGTCAGCCGGCGGGCACGGCCGGGTGGGCACGGCCGGGTGGGCACGGCCGGGAGAGCACGGCCGGGAGAGCACGGCCGGGAGAGCACGGCCGGGAGAGCACGGCCGGGAGAGCACGGCCGGACGGCCGGGCGACGGGCTCTCAGGCCGGGGTCGCGAGTTCCGTCTCCACGCGCCGGGTGACCTTGCGCTCGAACACGAACGAGAGCAGCGGCACGGTGCCCGCGAGCATCACGCCGACGATGTAGGGCCACGTCCAGCGGGCCTTCATGCCCAGATTCATCGTGGCCACGAGGTAGAGCATGTAGAGGAAGCCGTGGATCGGGGAGACGATCTTCGACGGTTCCTCGATGCCGAAGCCGTACCTGAGCACGATGCAGGTGACCAGGACGAGCAGCATCACGCCGACGATGTACGCCAGGACACGGAAGGGCTTGAGAGCGGATTCCACGGTCGGTTACCTCGGTCTTGAAGTTCGCGGTTCACGGTTCACGGGCGGTGCGGGTGGTGGTGCGGGGCGGCGGCCGGGAAAGGACGAGGAACCGCCCGGCCCCTGCCCGGCCCCCCTGTCCGTGCCCTGGTACGGGGATCGGTCGCGCCTCACGGTTCGGCGGGGGCGCGTAGCGCCGGGGACACGGACTCCGCCTCCGGCCCGGACGCCTCCGGCCCGGTCGGCTCCGGTCCAGACGGCTCCGGCCCGGCGGGGTTCCCCGTACGGCCGCGCAACGCGTCGCGCACGAAGTGCCACCACATGAAGACCGCGAACAGCCCGAAGATCCACCACTGGGCGGCGTAGGCGAGATTGCGCCAGGTCAGCCCGCCGGGTTCGGTCGGCGGCGGGACGCTCACCGCCGGGAGGGCCACCGCCGGGGGCGGTGACTGGGAGGCGGCCACCACGAACCCGTTGCGGAGCTTCGTCCCCCGCCACAGGTTGATCAGCTCGGCCGACGAGACGGTCATCACCTGCCCCTGCGGCAGTTGCCGGATCCGGCGCTGCACGCTGTCGGTGTCCTCCGAGGCCTGTAGCCGCCCGGTGACGGTCACCCTGCCCTCGGGCACGGCCGTCGCCGGATCCTGGGCCGTGGCCACCCTGCCGCGTACGACGGGAACGGCGGTGCCGTCACCGAGGTCGAGGGCGGTGAGCACCCACAGGCCGCCCTCGCGCCCGGCCACCAGGAGCTGCTTCGAGGCGTCGAAGGTGCCCTGCGCGGTCACCCGGCGGCCGACCCTGTCGGCCGTCATGTGCACACCGGGCGCCGTGAGCTCGGCGACCGCCACCGCGGGCGGGTCGAGCAGGGATCGGGGCTTGCCTGAGTCCTCGAAGACGCCGAGCTGCCACCTGCCCAGCAGAGCGCACACGACGAGCGCTCCGATCGCGAGCAGGTGGAGCGCCACCACTCGGGCGGAGAACAGGATGCGCAGCATGACACCACGCTATCCGGCCGGGTCGGCGGTCCGGTCCCCAGCACCCCACCCCGGCCGGCGACGATCCGCTCCCGAAACGGCCGCCGGCCCCGGCCCGCAGCCCCGGCCCGGAACCCCGGCCTCACATCCGGCACCCGGTGCGGGCTTTCACGAAAGTGACACAAATCAGTGTTGGGAGGCATCCCGTGTCGCTAAAGTCATCCCCATGTCTGATCCTCAGCAGATTGACCCCGCGGGCAACACCCAGGCGTTCCGCGCGTTCGCCCAGCGTAAGGACCCGGAGGCCGCTCCCGAGAAGCGGTCGCTCGCCCTGCCGATCACGGTGGGCGTGGTGGTCGCGGTGCTGGTCATCGTCGCCGTGGTCGCCTACCTGGTGCTCTGACCCCGAAGCCCCTCAGGGATCCCCGGAACGTCCCGGGGCTCCCGAAGATCACGGAAGACCCCGCAGCGCCGACGGTTCCCGCCCTCGGCGCTTTTCGCGTTCCCGGAGGTCCCGGCCCCGCCCGCGTGACGGCCCGCCCCTCATGACGCCACGCCGCGCCGGACATCACCCCTCGAACGGCGCGTCCCGGACCTCCCCAGGGGACTTCGCGTTCCCGGTCCGCCGGGACATCTCCCCGGCCTCCCGCCACCCTCCACATACCGACTGGTCGGTGTGATACGGCTCACTATGGACGACGACACCGCCCACTCATTACATTGGACGAATAATCCAATAACAAGCGCACGGAACGCTCCCATCGCCGCGACCGGACCGGGAGGAGCACGCACCGGAGAGGTCGTCACCGGAAACGGCCAGCGAGGAGACCCCATGAACACGCGCCCCGGGATCACGATCATCGGCTCCGGCTTCGCCGGGCTGGGCATGGCGATCAAGCTCAAGGAGGCCGGGTACCACGACTTCGTCGTCCTGGAGAAGGCCGGGGAGCTCGGCGGGACCTGGCGGGACAACACCTACCCCGGCTGCGCCTGCGACGTCCCCTCGCACATGTACTCCTTCTCCTACGAGCTCAACCCCGGCTGGTCACGGATGTTCTCCCCGCGGGCCGAGATCCAGGAGTACCTGCGCGCCTGTGCCGTCAAGTACGGCCTGGAGCCGCACCTGCGGTTCGGCAGGGAGGTCGTCGGGCTGGAGTACGACGACGCGGCGCGGAACTGGCGGGTCGCCCTCGCCGGCGGTGAGAGCCTGACCACCAACGCCGTGATCTCGGCGATCGGCGCGCTGCACGTGCCGTCGCTGCCGGGGATCCCCGGTCGCGAGAGCTTCTCCGGCCCCTCCTTCCACTCGGCCGAATGGGATCACTCGGTCGACCTGACCGGAAAACGGGTCGCCGTCGTCGGCACCGGGGCCTCGGCGGTCCAGTTCGTCCCGCGTCTCGCCCGCCAGGTCTCCCGCCTCCACCTCTTCCAGCGCACGCCCCCCTGGATCCAGCCCAAGCCCGACTTCGCCTTCTCCCCCAGGGCGAGGCGGCTCCTCGCCCTGCCCGGCGCGGCCCGCGCGCTGCGTACCTCGATCTACTGGGCGCTGGAGACCCGGGCGCTGGGCTTCGCCCTGGACCCGCGCCTGATGAGGGTGCACGAGGCGTCGGCCCGGCGGCACCTGGCCGCCCAGGTGCCCGACCCGGAGCTGCGCGCCCGGCTGACCCCGGACTACACGATCGGCTGCAAGCGCATCCTGATCTCCAACGACTACTACCCGGCCCTGACGAGGGAGAACGTCGAGGTGATCACGGACGGGGTGCGGGAGATCCGGGAGAACTCGATCGTCGACGCCCGCGGCCGGGAGACCGAGGTCGACGCGATCGTCTACGGCACCGGCTTCAAGGTCACCGACGCGCTGAACGAGCAGCGGATCGTCGGCAGGAACGGCAGGAAGATCCAGGAGGCCTGGCAGGACGGCGTGGAGGCCTACTACGGCATCACCACGACCGGTTTCCCCAACCTGTTCCTCCTGCTCGGTCCCAACACCGGCCTGGGCCACAACTCGGTCGTCTTCATGATCGAGGCCCAGGTCCGGTACGTCCTGGACTGCCTGCGCCTGCTGTCGAGGACGAAGGCCAGGGCGCTGGACGTCCGCCCCGAGGCCCAGCGCGCCTACAACGACCGCCTCCGGGCCCGGCTGGACCGGCTGGTCTGGAGCGAGGGCGGCTGCCGTAGCTGGTACCTGGACGAGCACGGCGTCAACCGGACCGTCTGGCCGGGCTTCACCTTCGAGTACTGGGCACGCACCCGGCGGCCGGAGCGCGCGGCCTTCGACCTCATCCACTGATTCGGCCCCGAACCCGGTCCCGGCCGCCCCGCGACCGCCTTCCCCGCGACGGCCCGGACCCGCCCGAGCGCCCCGCCTCACCCCCGTCCCACCCCCGCCGGCGCCGGGCGCGGCGGTGGGCCGTTCGTGCGCGTGCTCCCCCTCGGGCTCAGGCCCGGGCTCAGACCCCCGCGGTCCAGACCCCGGGTCCAGGCCGGTGAGGGCCGGTGAGGGCCGAGGGCCCCGGGGACGGCGCGACCGATGTCACGGCCAGGGGTTGGTGGTGACCCTGTAGTTGAAGTGGTAGCGCCAATCGCCGGACTTGCGCCAGAGCACCGTGCCGGAGTCGCCCTCGGCGGCGGTGATCGTGGACGAGCCGAGCTTGTCGTCCCCGATCAGGTCCTCGTCCCAGAGTTCCAGGGTGACCTGCTCGCCCCCGGCCGCCCGGAGGTTCGCCCAGTTGACGTTCTGGTCGCCCGCGGGTCGCACGTTGCTGCCGTCCGGGCACATGGAGGAGTCCGCGCCGAAGACGATGCAGTCGTTCGCGGCGACGCTGATGCCCGGATACTCGCCCGGCCAGACGAGCCCGTTGCCCTTGCGGAGCAGGTAGAGCTCATCGTGGCCCCCCGACTCGGAGATGTCGGAGGCGTAGAGGCTCTCAAGGCGGATCATGAGTTCGTCGGAGGCGTGCCCGGCACTCGCCGGCGCCGCGTGGGCCAGCGGCAGGGTCAGGACAAGTCCCAGCAGAGCGGCGCTTCGGCGCCATGAGGTCGTCATACGGCCAGGGTGAACGCCGCTTCTTGTCGATCACTTGTGTCTCGCTGCACAGGGCCGCGTCTCACTGCACAAGGCCCCGCCTCGCTGCACAAGGCCGCGCCTCGGCCGCCCGGACGTCAGCCGGCGGACGCCTCCGGGCCGTCCTCGGCGGCGGACGACCCCCAGAAGGGGCCGCGCAGGCCGACCCCCGCGAAGTAGGCCGCGGCCGAGGAGGGGTCGCGGCGGACGTAGCCGCGGTCCAGGCGTCCGGCGTACCAGTGACGGGCGAGCCGCCAGAGGGTGGCCAGGTCCATGACATGGCCGCGTTCGTGACCCGTGCGCCTCAGCCAGGCGTCGACGCAGCCGGTGGAGCAGAACAGGCGCTGGTTGCCGCAGGTGCGGACCACGTCGTCCCAGGCGCGGCGCACGGGGACGAGGAAGTGCGCCACCTGCCCGCCCCGCGGGGGCGCGTCCCGGCCGACCACCCAGGCGTGCGGGGTGTCGCAGGCCGGGCAGCGGGTGGCCACCAGGACGTCGGGCTCCCCGGTCAGCAGGTGGGGGACGGCGAAGGAGTCCCAGGCGCAGCCGCCCCACCACAGGGTGCGCGCGCCCATGACGGAGAATCCGAGCGGGACGGCGGAGAAGGGGTGCGCCATGACGACGCGGCCGCCGTCCCGGGGGTCCAGGACGATGTCGCGGTTCTCGTGCAGGCGCCTCAGCGCCTGCCGTACCAGGTCGGGGGCCAGTGAGGTCCCCGCGGCCAGGTCCGGCACACCGGGTGCGCGTCCGGTGCGGGCGAAGCCGGTGTAGACGGCCAGGCGGACGTCCTCGATCGCGCACAGCCCGGCGGTGCCCGTCAGGGGGTGGTGGTCGGTCATCGGCGGCTCCTCGGTCCTCGGACGTTGACGACTCCTTGATCCCAACGCCTTTCCGGACCTGGTCACTCCCGGACGCCCCCTCCGTCCGGCACCGGCGCGGCGGGGACGCCCCCGGGCGGTCACCTCACGCCCGGGGTCGTCGTCGCGGGGTTACCTGCGCTCGCTGACCACCAGCGCGCTGCCGCCGCCGCGCCGGGTCGGCTCGGCCACCGCCTGGAGCCTGCCGCGCGACAGGAACTCGACCGCCGTGGCCGCGCCGATCTCGGGATTGAGCACCAGGCTGTGCCCCCGGCCGGTCAGCTCGGCGCCGTAGCGGTCGATGTAGGCCTGCTCGGCCTGGGTCTGCGCGGTGTTGCGCTGCGTGGCACGCGGGGCGGCCAGCGCCTCCGGCAGCGACATGCCCAGGTCCCAGCGGTTGACCAGGACCTGCAGCACGGTGGTGATGATCGTGGATCCGCCGGGCGAGCCCAGCGCGAGCAGCGGCTTCCCGTCGGCCAGCACGATCGTCGGCGCCATGGAGGAGCGGGGCCGCTTGCCGGGCGCGGGCAGGTTCGGGTCACCCGGGGCCGGGCCGAACGTGAAGTCGGTCAGCTCGTTGTTGAGCAGGAAGCCCCGGCCGGGGACGACGATGCCGTTGCCGCCGGTCGACTCGATGGTGATGTTGTAGGCGACCACGTTGTCCCACCGGTCGGTGACCACCAGGTGGGTGGTCTCGGGACCCTCGGGGGCGGCCTCGGTCGTCTCGGCCGTCGGGGCGGCCGGGCACGGCCCGTACGTCCCGTCGGGGGTGCCCGGAGCGGCGGGGTGCGCCATCGCCCGCTCGCCGATCAGGCAGGCGCGCTCCTTGGCGAACCCGTCGGAGAGCAGTTGCCTGAGCGGGACGCCCGGGATGTCGCCCACGTACTTCCCGCGGTCGGCGAAGGCGAGCCGGGAGGCCTCCAGGTACTCGTGCTGGCCGACCTCGGGCAGGGCCTCGAGGATGTTGAGGGCCTCGCCGACCGTCGAGCCTCCCGAGGACGGCGGCTCCATGCCGTACACGTCCATGCCCTTGTACGTCATCTTCGTGGGCGGCCGCTCCAGCGCGCGGTAGGCCCTCAGGTCGGACAGCTCCATCAGCCCCGGCCGCACGTTGCGGGTGGAGCCCGGCGTGACCGGCGGCTTCTTGACGGTGGCCACGATCTCGGCGCCGAGGCGGCCGCCGTAGAGCCAGTCGCCCCCGCGCCTGGCGAGCGTGCGGTAGGTCTCGGCCAGCTCGGGGTTGCGGAAGGTGGAGCCGACCGCCGGCGGGGCGCCCCCGGGCAGGTAGAGCTTGGCGGTGGAGGTGAAGTCCTTGAACCGGGCCGCGTTGGCCGCGGTCTGGTCGTGGAAGGTCTGGTCGACCTTGAACCCCTTGGAGGCGACCTCGATCGCGGGCCGCAGGGCCTGGCGCAGCGAGAGCGTGCCGAACCTGCGCAGCGCCAGCTCCCACTGGGCCACGCTGCCGGGCACCCCCGCCGACAGCCCGCTGGTCACGGCGTCGTCGAACGGGATGCCCTCCAGGGAGGTGGAGGTCATCGCCTTCGGCGCGGTCTCCCGGCCGTCGATCGTGTGGACCTTCTTGCGGCGCGCGTCGTAGTAGACGATGAACCCGCCCCCGGCCAGCCCGGCCGAGTAGGGCTCGGTCACGCCCAGCGTGGCCGCGGCGGCGACCGCGGCGTCCATGGCGTTGCCGCCCCGGCGCAGCACCTCCAGCGCCGCCTTGCTGGCGTCGAGGTCGACGGTCGAGACCGCGCCGCCGTACCCCTCGGCGACGGGCTTCTTCTCGGCCCGGGGCCGGTCCGGCGACGCCGGTGGCGCCTGCACCGCCGCCGAGAGCGCGCCCGGGGGCGCCTGCGAGGACGCCGCGGCAGGGTTGACGAGCAGTACGGAACTTCCCGCGAGGATCCCCGCCAGGGGGATGGCGACGCGACGATGGATCATGAGTGACCTCCCGCAGACAGCTTGGCCCAGTGGCCGAGCCTTGTCAGCCCCCTTCCCTACTCCGGGCGAAGTAGTACCTTCTGCCCCGTCGGGGGGACGCGGCCGCCGGACGGGCGCACGTACAGTGCTGAACGTGCGCGTCACCCCCCGCCCGGCGGACCTGATCCTGCCCCTCGTCGCGGGGGTCTTCCAGGTGGCGGGCACCCTCGCCGCGCAGCGCTGGCAGATCCACGACCCGGACCTGCTCCGCGCCCCGCTCGGCCCGCCGGGCTGCGCGCTGCTGCTGGCCGGCCCCCTCGCCCTCGTGGTACGCCGCCGCGATCCGGTGTTCAGCATGATCGTCGCGGTGGGCTCGGCCGCGCTCTTCGTCGCCCTGGGCCACGCCTACGGCCCGGTCTTCCTCAGCCCGGTGATCGCGTTCCACCACGCCGTGGCCGCCGGGCACCGGCGGGTGGCCTGGCCGGTCTGGGCCCTGGCCTACGGCTTCGTCGTGGTCCACACGATCTGGTTCGCGCCGGTCCCCGCCCGCGACTGGCTCCACGCCCTCACGGTGGCCGCGCTGATGGGCCTGGTGCTGGCGGTCGCGGAGTTCTCCCGGATCCGCCGGGAGCGGCGGGCCGAGCGCGCCCGGACCGAGGAGGAGGAGTCGCGGCGCCAGGCCAGCGAGGAGCGGCTGACCATGGCCCGGGAGTTGCACGACGTGCTCGCGCACAACATCTCCCTCATCCACGTGCAGGCCTCCACCGCCCTTCATCTCATCGACGAGCACCCCGAGCAGGCGCGGACCGCGCTCGCCACGATCAAGCAGGCGTCCAAGGACGTGCTGACCGAGATGCGCTCGGTGCTCAGCGTGCTCCGTGACGACGCCCCGCGCTCCCCCACCGCCGGGCTCGACCTGCTGGACGATCTCGTCGGGCGCACCGGGCTGCCGGTGGAGCGGGAGGTCACCGGCGAGGTCAGGCCGTTGCCCGCCGAGGTCGACCGGGCCGGGTACCGCATCGCGCAGGAGGCCCTGACCAACGTCACCCGGCACGCCCGGGGAGCGTCGGTCAGGCTCGTGCTCGACTACGGGCCGCGCGCGCTGACCGTCCGGGTCACCGATTCGGGCGGCTCGGGCGACGAGGCCTCCGGACAGGGCCTGGGCGGCGGGAACGGCATCCCGGGCATGCGGGAGCGGGCCTCGGCCCTCGGGGGGACGCTGACCGCCGCCCGCCACGGCCGGGGCTTCCGCGTCGAGGCCCGGCTCCCGATCCCGGAGGCGCCCCGGCCGATCCCGAAGGCACCACGACCGGCCCCGGAGGCGCCCCGGCCGCTCCCCGGGACACCACGACAGCCCCCGGAGGCACCTCGATGATCAAAATCGTTCTCGCCGACGACCAGGCCCTCGTCAGGGCCGGGTTCCGCGCCCTGCTGGACGCCCAGCCCGGCATGACCGTGGTGGGCGAGGCCGCGGACGGCGCCCAGGCCCTGCGGCTGGCCGCCGAGAGGCGACCGGACGTGATCCTGATGGACATCCGGATGCCCGGCATGGACGGGCTGACCGCCACCCGCGAGATGCCCCCCGGCCCGAAGATCATCATTCTGACCACCTTCGAGCTGGACGAGTACGTCTTCGAGGCCCTGCGCAACGGCGCCGGCGGCTTCCTGGTCAAGGACACCGAACCGGCCGAGCTCATCCAGGCCGTGCGGGTGGTGGCCGCGGGCGACGCCCTGCTCTCCCCGGGCGTGACCCGCCGCCTGATCGCCGAGTACGCCAGCCGCGCCAGGGAGCCGCACCCCGGCCGCGACCTCGGCCCGCTCACCGACCGGGAGCGCGAGGTGCTGGCCCTGGTCGGCACCGGCATGACCAACGACGAGATCGCCGGCGCGCTGTTCATGAGCCCCGCCACCGCCAAGACCCACGTGAGCCGGACCATGATGAAGCTCCACGCCCGCGACCGCGCCCAGCTCGTCGTCATCGCCTACGAGTCCGGCCTGGTCCGCCCCGGCTGGTCCTGATCGGGCACGGCGCGGAGCGGATCTGTGTGATTACCTTCCGTCACCGATCGGTTACGTGTCACTCTGTGATCTGTCGGCTGCGTGCCGTCTGCGAGGAGGGTGACATGGGATGGGGGCCTGACGACCCGGAGACGACCGCGGGGCTGATACCCACTCCCCGCAGGCCCGCGCACGAGCACGACACGGACGGCGAGACGGGTCTGCTGCTCGCCGCGCACGGCGGCGACGTGCAGGCCGCCCACCTGCTCGGCCGGCACTTCGCGCAGCGGGGCGACCGTTCGGCGGCCCGGCACTGGTGGGAGCGAGCCGCCGCCGCGGGCAACCTCGACAGCGCCTACAACCTGGGCGTCTGGCACGAGAAGCACGGCAGCCCCGGCGACGCCGCGAGGTGGTACGAGCTGGCGGCGAAGGCCGGTGACGTCGAGGCCGCGGTGAACCTGGCGACGCTCCTGCTGGACCAGCACGGCGACGTCCCGGCCGCCCGCCGGTGGTTCGAGACGGCGGCCAGGGCCGGCGCCCGGGTCGCGGCCAGGCGGCTCGCGCTGCTCTGCGAGGACTGCGGCGAGGCCGAGACCGCCGGGGAGTGGCACCGCAGGGCGGCGATGGACGGCGATCTCGCCTCCGCCCACGACCTGGGGTTCCTCGCCTACGCCTCCGGTGAGGAGGACGAGACGCTGCGCTGGTGGGAGCTGGCCGCCCGGGGCGGTCACGCCGACGCGGCCTACCATCTCGGGTTGTTCCTGCAGGCCAACCGGGACCCGGAGGGGGCGGAGGCGTTCTTCCGGCTGGCCGCCAGGAACGAGCATCCCGGCGCCGCCTCCCGGCTCGGCGGGATCGCGCTGTCCGTCGGGGACCTGCGCACCGCCCGCGCCTGGTTCGAGCGCGCGGCCTGCACGGGCCGGATCGACGACCAGCGCACGGCCGGGTTCGTGTGCGTGGAGATGAGCGACGCGCGCGGGGCCAGCCACTGGTTCAGCCGGGCCGCCGCGGGCGGCGACCCCGAGGCGGCCTTCAATTTCGGTCTCCTCCTCATCGCCGAGCACAGCGACATCCAGGGCGGGCAGCACTGGTTCCGTCAGGCGGCACAGGCCGGTCACCACCGGGCCGCGGTGGAGCTGGCGGCGCTGCTGTCGGCCGCGGGTTTCGCCCGCGAGGCCGAGCGCTGGCTCCGCGATCCGCCGTCCCCCCTGTGGGACCGCGCCACCGAGCCCGAGCTGGTCGCCCGGGCCGAGCTGGCCGCCGCCGCCGTCGGCCGTCGGGGCGCCACCCCGCTGAGGGTCTCCGACCTGACCGAGATCCTCGGCACCTGGGATCTCGTCACCCGGCCGCTGCGCGACCACGCCGACGTCACGGCCTGGCTGACCGAGCGGAGCGGGCTGCCCCGGGCCGCGATCGAGCACCTGGCCTCCGTACGGGCCACGCTGCTGCGTCCGGGCGGGGCGCCCTGGCCGACCCCGGTGGAGATCGAGCACGTCCTGGTCACCGCCCGCGCCCTGCGCACCGCCCGGCCCGCCTGACCGGGAGGACCCGGGGCCGGAGGGCCGGGCGGGCCGGGCGGACGGGGGCCGGGGCGGCCGGCGACCGGACGGACGGGGCTCAGTCGGCGACGACCTCGGAGACCGGCACGTACGGCAGGCCGAGGGAGATGGCGACCTGCTCGTTGGTGAGCCGCCCGGCATGGGTGTTGAGGCCCGGAGCGAGGGAGGCGTCCTGCTGGAGCGCGGACCTCCAGCCGAGCCCGGCCAGCTTGACCGCGTAGGGCAGCGTGGCGTTGGTCAGCGCGTAGGTGGAGGTGTTGGGGACCGACCCCGGCATGTTGGCCACGCAGTAGAAGATCGAGTCGTGCACCCGGTAGGTCGGCTCGGCGTGCGTGGTCGGCCGGGAGTCCTCGAAGCAGCCGCCCTGGTCGATCGCGATGTCGACGAGCACGGAGCCCTTCCTCATCCGGGAGACCAGCTCGTTGGGGACCAGCGTCGGGGCCTTGGCGCCGGGGATCAGCACCGCGCCGATGACCAGGTCGGCCGCCAGGACCTCCCGCTCGATCGCGTACGAGGTCGAGACGAGGGTCTTCATCCGGCCCTGGTAGACGGCGTCGATGAAGCGCAGGCGGTCGACGTTGAGGTCCAGGACGGTGACGTCGGCCCCCATGCCCACCGCGATCTGGGCGGCGTTGAGCCCGGACACGCCGGCGCCGATGACGACCACCCTGGCGGGGGTCACGCCGGGCACGCCGCCGGGCAGCACGCCGCGCCCGCCGTTGAAGCGCATCAGGTTGTAGGCGCCGACCTGCGGGGCCAGCCGGCCGGCGACCTCCGACATCGGCGCCAGCAGCGGCAGGGTGTTGCCGACCTGGACGGTCTCGTACGCGATGGCTGTGACCTGCCGCTCCAGCAGGGCGGCGGCGCACTCGGGGCCGGCCGCGAGGTGCAGGTAGGTGAAGAGCACCTGGCCGGGGCGCATGCGGTGGTACTCCTCCGCGATGGGCTCCTTCACCTTGAGGATCATGTCGGCCTCGCCCCACACCTCGTCGGCGGAGTCGAGGATCTTGGCCCCGGCGCCGAGGTACTCCTCGTCGGACAGGTGCGAGCCGAGGCCCGCGTCACGCTGGACGTAGACCTCGTGGCCGTGACGGACGAGCTCGTGCACGCCGGCCGGCGTGGCCGCGACGCGGTACTCGTGGTTCTTGACCTCGGTGGGAACGCCGATCTTCATTGATCTTCCCTTTCCTGTCTTCGGCACGGTGGGACTCCGAGGGGCGTCAGGCGGTGCCCTCCGGCGGGTCCGACGCGATCGGCGGATCCGCCGGGGGACACCGGCCCCGCGTTCACAGGCGGCTCCACGCCTCCGTCAGCACCGAACGGAGGATGGACTCGATCTCGTCGAACTCCGCCGGGCCGCAGATGAGCGGCGGCGCGAGCTGGATGACCGGGTCGCCCCGGTCGTCGGCGCGGCAGTACAGCCCGGCCTCGTAGAGAGCGCCGGAGAGGAAGCCACGGATGAGGCGCTCGGACTCCTCGGCGCTGAAGGTCTCCTTGGTGGCCTTGTCCTTGACCAGCTCGACGCCCCAGAAGTAGCCCGAGCCGCGCACGTCGCCCACGATCGGCAGGTCGTGCAGGCGCTCCAGGGTGGAGCGGAAGACCGGCTCGTTGCGGGTGACGTGGCCGAGCAGGTCCTCCCGCTCGAACAGGTCGAGGTTGGCCAGCGCGACGGCCGAGGAGACCGGGTGACCGCCGAAGGTGTAGCCGTGGGCGAACATCTCGGTGCCGCTCTTGAACGGCTCGAACAGCCGGTCGGAGACGATCATGGCGCCGATCGGCGAGTAGCCGCTGGTCATGCCCTTGGCGCAGGTGATGATGTCGGGGACGTAGTCGAACTTCTGCCCGCCGAACATGGTGCCGAGCCGGCCGAAGGCGCAGATGACCTCGTCGGAGACGAGCAGCACGTCGTACTCGTCGCAGATCTCGCGCAGCCGCTTGAAGTAGCCGGGCGGCGGCGGGAAGCAGCCGCCGGCGTTCTGCACCGGCTCGACGAAGACGGCGGCCACGGTGTCCGGGCCCTCCATCTCGATGGCGCGGGCGACGCGCTCGGCGGCCCAGAAGCCGTACTGCTCGGGCGTCATGCCGGGCACGCCGGTGATCTCGTCGGCCCGGTAGTGGTTGGTGTTGGGCACCCGGACCGAGCCGGGGACCAGCGGCTCGAACATCTGCTTGAAGGCCGGGATGCCGGTGATCGACAGGGCGCCCTGCGGGGTGCCGTGGTAGGCGATCTGGCGGCTGATGACCTTGTGCTTGAGCGGCCTGCCGGTGATCTTGAAGTAGTGCTTGGCGAGCTTCCAGGCGCTCTCGACGGCCTCGCCGCCCCCGGTGGTGAAGAAGACCCGGTTGAGGTCGCCGGGGGTCTCGGCGGCCAGGCGCTGCGCCAGCTCGACGGCCTTGGGGTGGGCGTAGGACCACAGCGGGAAGAACGCCAGCTCCTGGGCCTGCTTGGCGGCGGCCTCGGCCAGCTCGCTGCGGCCGTGCCCGGCCTGCACCACGAAGAGCCCGGCGAGCCCGTCCAGGTAGCGCTTGCCGCGCACGTCGTAGATGGAGGAGCCCTCACCCCTGACGATCATCGGGACCTCGGCGCCCTCGTAGGAGCCGTGCCGGGTGAAGTGCATCCACAGGTTGTCCTGCGCGGCCTTCATGAGCGAGGCCACGTCGGTGTTCTCAGGGTGGGTCATCACGATCTTCCCTCGTTGAGCGGGCACCCCACAGTCTGCCTTCCAGAAAGGTTCTTGCCAAGTGAAAGCGTGGTAGTGGAGTGCAAGAACCCCGGAATCCGCAAAACCAACATGTAACAACGACGAAATCCGCGATCGTGCGGGGCGGCGCGCCGACCGTGACCGCCCCCGGTTCCATTTGGCGGAACCCCGGTGTGCTGAAATCATCCGCGGACACGGCCGCCGTGGCCGCTGTGGTGCAATGGGACGCACCAGATATCGAGATTCGGGGGAAAGTCGTGACTCCTGACGAGATCGAGAAGGCCGTCGCCGACGGCATGACGCAGGCGGTCGCGGACCTCAAGCGGCTCGTCGCCATCCCTTCGGTCGCCTTCCCCGGCCATCCGGAGGAGCCGGTCCACGCGGCCGCCGCGCTGACCGAGGAGTTGCTGCGGAGCGCCGGCCTGCCGAACGTCCGGCAGATCCCCGTCGAGGGCAGCTTCCCTGCCGTCTACGCCGAGGCCCCGGCCCCGCCCGGCGCGCCGACCGTGCTGCTGTACGCGCACTACGACGTGCAGCCCAGCGGCGACGTGGCGCTCTGGCGCACCCCGCCCTTCGAGCCGACCGAGATCGACGGCGCGATCCACGGCCGCGGCGCGGCCGACGACAAGTCGGGCGTCATCGCGCACGTCGCGGCGCTCCGCGCCTTCCAGGGCGACTTCCCGGTCGGCGTCAAGGTCATCATCGAGGGCCAGGAGGAGTACGCGGGCGAGCGCCTGGAGTCCTTCGTCGAGCGCAACCCCGAGCTGTTCCGCGCCGACGCGATCGTGGTCGCCGACAGCGGCAACCCCAAGGTGGGCGATCCGGCGGTGACGACGTCGCTGCGCGGCATGGGCGCCTTCACGATCGAGGTGCGCACCCTGGAGGAGTCGCTGCACAGCGGTTCGTTCGGCGGCGCCGCCCCGGACGCCCTGGCCGCGCTGATCCGGATGCTGGCCGCCCTGCACGACGACCACGGCGACATCCGGGTCCCGGGCCTGCCGCGCGGCAGCTTCCTGGGCGCCGGCCCGTCCGAGGAGGACTTCCGGGCCACCGCGGGCGTGCTGGACGGGGTCTCGCTGGTCGGCTCGGGCTCGCTGGCCGACCGGCTGTGGGCCTCGTACGCCATCACGGTCACCGGCCTGGACGTCCCGTCGGTCGGCGGTGCCATCAACGCGGTCCAGGCCGTCGCCAGGGCCCGGGTGACGGTCCGGGTGCCCCCGGCGGGCGACCCCAAGACGACCGTCGAGGCCGTGGTCGACTTCCTGCGGCAGGTCGCCCCCTGGGGCGTGCGGGTCGAGGTCGGCGAGTACACCATGGGCTCGGGCTACCTCGCCGACACCGGCGGCGCCGCCCGCTTCGCGCTGAACCGGGCCATGGAGCGCGCCTTCGGCCGCCCGCCGCGCGACGTGGGCGCCGGAGGGTCGATCCCGCTCGTCTCCACCCTGGTCCGGCAGTTCCCGGCCGCCACGATCCTGCTCTTCGGCGCCGAGGACGAGGACGCGGCGATCCACGCCCCGAACGAGCGGGTGAACCTCGCCGAGCTCCACCGGGTCGTCACCGCCGAGGCGCTGTTCCTGCACGAGTACGGCTCCGCGACCGCCTGAGGCCCGCCCCACCCCGCCCGGCCTCCGGCCCGTCCGGGACGGCCGGGCCCGGGGCGCGGCGGGGACTCAGCGGACGGGCAGGTCGTAGGCGCGGCGGACGCTGGTGGGGGCGGCGCTCAGGTCGGCGCCGTAGATGTGCAGCGAGATCGCGGTCTCGTCGCCGGTGTTGTGCACCCGGTGGATGTCCCCGGGCGGGGCGAAGCCGCTGACGTCCCCGGTCAGGTTGGCCGTCCGGCCGATCTCGGTCAGGTGGTCGCCGTGGTCGCGGTAGAGGGTCTCGTACTCCACACCCTGCAGGACCCCGAACACGCACCAGGCGATGTGGTCGTGGATCACCGTCTTCTGGCCGGGCCGCCAGACCACGGCCACGATCGAGAAGGTCTCCTCGGTGTGCAGGGTGTGCGCGATGTAGTGGTCGGGGTCGCCGAGACGCTCGGTCCCGGTGAGGATCTCCGGGGACGGCAGCCGTTCACGCAGCAGACCGGCCACGGCGAAGGCGGTGGTCCGGGAGTCGGCGGAGGGGGCGACGAGCGGCCGGACTCCTTCGACCAACTCGGCCAGGCCCGGGCGGGTGAGCGTCAACGTTGTCATGGGTCCAGCATGCTCCGGACGATCCATAACGTCTAATGTGCATTTTTCGTCTTATACATCGATAAAGTTAATACATGCTGGATATCGTGCGTCTCCGCGTCCTCGCGGCCGTGGCCCGGCACGGGTCGGTGACCGCCGCGGCCAGGGAGCTGCACTACTCCCAGCCCTCGGTCAGCCACCATCTCGCCAAGCTGGAGGCCGAGACCGGCGCCAAGCTGATCCAGCGGGCCGGGCGGGGCATCCGGCTGACCGAGGCGGGCCGCCTGCTGGCCGAGCGCGCCACCGAGATCATCGGGCGCATCGACTCCGCGTCCGCCGAGCTGTCGGCGCACGTGGGCCTGCGCGCCGGGAGGGTCAGGCTGGCCGCCTTCCCCTCGGCCCTGGGGACGTTCGTGCCCAGGGCCGCCGCCGTCCTCGCCGGGGAGCACCCCGGCCTGGAGCTCAGGCTGACCGAGACCGAGCCCCCCGACGCGCTGCGCATGCTCAGGGCGGGCTACGTGGACGTGGCCGTGATCTTCCGCTTCGACGGCACCGCCCCCGAGGAGGAGGGGATCCGCCTGCTGCATCTGCTGGACGACCCCAGCTACCTGGTCACCCCGGGCCCGGCCGGCGTCCAGGACCCCGCGGGCGGCCGGGACCCGGCGGATTCCGGGGGGACGGGGGGCGGCCCGCTCCCGGAGGCCGCCGGCGACCTGGCCTCCCATCGCGCCTCCCGGTGGATCGGGGGGTGCGAGCGGTGCCGCAGCCACCTGCTGGAGCTGTGCGCCAGGGCCGGCTTCGAGCCGGAGATCGCCTTCATGACCGACGACATCGTCGCGGTCCAGGCCCTGGTCGCCGCCGGGATCGGGGTGACCGCCCTGCCCGGCCTCGCCCTGCGGTCCCACCGGAATCCCGAGGTCACCGTGATCGAACTCCCCGGCTCGACCCGTCACGTCTACGCCGCCACCTACGGCGAGCCTCCCGACCCGCCCGCCACCGCCGCCCTGCTGACCGCCCTGGCGGCGGTGACACCTCCCTGACGAACCGGCGGGGGCCGGTCAGGAGAAGCGGTAGGTGGTGGAGGAGGTGAACTCCTCGCCGGGGCGCAGCACCACCGAGGGGAAGTCCGGCCGGTTGGGCGAGTCGGGGAAGTGCTGGGTCTCCAGGCACAGGCCCGCGTGCCTGCCGTAGGCGGTGGCGACGCCGTCCAGCATGTTGCCCGTGTAGAACTGCACGCCCGGCTCGGTGGTGGTGACGGTCATGACCAGCCCGCCGGTCGGCTCGCTGACCTCGATGACGGCGCCGCCGCCCCCGCCGTCGCCGCGCAGCACGTAGCAGTGGTCGTAGCCGTTGCCCAGCGCGGGGTCGT
Source organism: Streptosporangium sp. NPDC023615 (assembly GCF_040640155.1). Taxonomy (NCBI): domain Bacteria; kingdom Bacillati; phylum Actinomycetota; class Actinomycetes; order Streptosporangiales; family Streptosporangiaceae; genus Streptosporangium; species Streptosporangium sp. NPDC023615. The sequence goes on along the minus strand of NZ_JBFABE010000016.1, from coordinate 102,026 downwards.
CGATCCGCTCGCCGATCCGGTGCGGCGAGGTGAAGTCGAAGGGGGTGCCGGCGACCGGGGCGAGCTCCCCGGTCGGGATGAGCGTGTCGTCCACCGGCAGGTAGTGGTCGGCGTCCATGCGGACCACGTGCCCCAGCACGTCGCCGCCCCCGGCGAGGTTGAAGTAGGAGTGGTTGGTCAGGTTCAGCACGGTCGGCGCGTCGGTGACCGCCCGGTAGTCCAGCCGGACGGCGTCCTCGTCCAGCGTGTAGGTGACCGAGGCGTCGAGCGTGCCGGGGTAGCCCTGCTCGCCGTCGGGGCTGACGTGGCGCAGGGTCACCGAGGTGCCGGAGACGTCGGTCACCTGCCAGACGCGCCTGTCGAAGCCGTCCGTGCCCCCGTGCAGGCTGTTGGGGCCGTTGTTGACCGGCAGCTCGTAGGACCGGCCGTCGAGGGTGAAGCGCCCGCCGGCGATGCGGTTGCCGTACCGGCCGACCACGGCGCCGAAGTAGCGGCTGCGCGTGAAGTAGTCGGCGAGGTCGGGGTAGCCGAGGACCACGTTCGTCCCGGAGACCTCCAGGGTCTGCAGGATCGCGCCGTAGTCGAGGATCGAGGCGCGCAGGCGCCCCTTCGACAGCACGTGCCGCTCGACCGGCTCGCCCGACGGGGTGGTTCCGACGTTCATTTCTGCGCCTCTCCGGTGGATTCGCGGACGACCAGGCTGGTCTCCAGGGTCGCCAGGGTGGGCGTGGCGCCGTCGCCGAAGGAGTGCAGCAGCAGGTCGACGGCCATCCGCCCGGCGGCGGCCGTGGGCATGGCCACGGTGGTCAGTTTGGGGCGGTTCAGCCGGCCGGACACGATGTCGTCGACGCCGACCACGCTGATCTCCCCGGGGACGCGTACGCCCCGTTCGTACAGTCCCTCGATGAGCCCGATGGCGACCAGGTCGTTGTAGGCGAGCACGCCGGTGACCCCGGAGGCGAGCACCTCGGCGGCGGCGGCGAGACCGCCCCGCTCGGTGGGCGCGTTCGGGCCGAGGATCACGACCTCGACGCCCTCGGCCGCGGCCGCGGCGGCGCACATCTCGCCGCTGGTCCACGACCCGGTGGGGCCGGACAGCAGCGCGATCCTGCGGTGGCCGAGCCCGGCCAGGTGCTCGATCGCGTGCCGGGCTCCCTGGCCGATGTCCATCAGTATCGTCGGCATGCCCTTCACCCGCCGGTTGACCACCACGAACGGCACGTCGGCGTGCAGGCGCTCTATGACCCGGTTGGAGAGGCGGGGACTGCAGAGCAGCACCCCGTCCACCTGCTTGGCGAGGGTCTGGATAAGCTCCTCCTCGACCTGAGGGTCCTCGTCGGTGTCGGCCACGAACACGTGGTAGTCACGCGCCCTGGCGTGCGCCTGGGCGGCTTTGATCAGCGGCGGGAAGAAGGGGTTGGAGATGTCGGCGACGATGAGGCCGATGTTGTGGGTCCTGCCGGTGGTGAGGGCGCGCGCCGCGCGGTTGGGGCGGTAGCCGAGATCCTCGGCGACGGCCAGCACGCGGTTGCGGGTCTCGGTGTTCACCAGGTGCGGCGCGGAGAAGGTGCGGGACACGGTCGAGACGTGCACTCCCGACGCCCGCGCCACATCCCTGATCGTCGCTGCCACCGCACTCCTCCATCACGGCCCATGTCCAGGCCCTGGAGAACATTAGTGCAAGCGGTTGTATCGCTGTCAACGTCCGAATCCTATGGCTTTCCGGCCGTGTCGCCGCCCCTCCCGACCCGCTGAAATTTACAAATATCGGAAAATCTTCAGATAAGGCCTCCTTTATCAAATTGGGCCCTTGACGTTGCCAGGAGATGTCCGCAATGTTTCATGCAACCGGTTGCAGCCCCTGAGCCGACCTGGAAGGAGTTGCCGGTCATGGCGATCACCACGGCGGAGGCGGATCGGCGGACGCGCCGTCGTCCGGGGCGCCCCGCCGGAACCCGGCCGGGCCGCGCCTCCGGTGCCCCCTACCTGCTGATCGCCCCCGCGGTGATCGCGATGCTGGGCTTCCTCGTCTATCCGATGGCCAGTGTCGTCTACTACAGCCTTCGGCACTACAACGTCACCAAACCCTGGGACAACGGCTTCGCCGGCCTGGACAACTTCCGCAGGCTCCTGTTCGAGGACCCCCTGTTCTGGCAGAGCCTGGGCTTCAGCGTCAAATGGGTCGGTGTCGAGGTCGCCCTGCAACTGGTTCTCGGCCTGGCCCTGGCGCTGATCGTCAACGAGAGCTTCGTCGGCCGCGGGCCGGCCCGCGCGGCCGTCTTCTCCCCGTGGGCGGTCTCCGGGGTGCTCACCACCGGCATCTGGATCCTGCTCTACAACCCGACGACCGGCCTGTCCCGCTACCTCGCCGACCTGGGACTCATGCGGTACGGGGCCGCGCCGCTGGCCGACCCCGACACGGTCTTCTGGGCGGCGGTCCTGGCCGAGCTCTGGCGGGGCGTGCCGTTCTTCGCGATCCTGCTCCTGGCCGACCTGCAGAGCGTCTCGCGGGAACTCTACGAGGCGGCCTCGGTGGACGGGGCCTCGCGCCTGCGCCGTTTCGCGCACATCACGCTCCCCCACCTCAAGGACGCGATCATCCTGTCCACGCTGCTGCGCTGCGTGTGGGAGTTCAACAACGTCGACCTGCTCTACACGCTGACCGGCGGCGGCCCCGCGCACGCCACCACCACGCTGCCGCTGTACGTGGCCGCCAAGGCCGTGCAGTCCCACGACTTCGGGTACGGCTCGGCGCTGACGACCGCCGCCTTCCTGATCCTGACCTTCTTCTCGATCGCCTACCTGCGGCTGAGCAAGTTCGGAGCGACGTCATGACACTCCAGACGGCCGAGCGTCCGCGCCTGGTGCCGCCCGTCGTCTCGCCCCGGTCCGGGCGGCGGGACGCGGGGCGGGGGCGCCGGTGGGAGATCTGGGTCCCCCTGGGGCTGTACCTGGTGTTCACGCTGGTGCCCTTCTACTGGATGCTGGTGTTCGCGTTCCGCCCCCGGGGGTCGACCTCGCTGCTGCCCTGGCCGATCACGTTCGAGAACTTCGCGACGGTCTGGAATGACATGAGCTTCGCGATCTTCTTCAAGAACAGCCTGATGGTCGGCGTCGCCTCGCTGGTGACGACCACGGTCGTCGCCCTGGCCGGCGGTTACGCCCTGGCCAGGTACGCGTTCCGCGGCCGGAGACTGTTCATGATCGCGATGCTCTGCACCCAGTTCATCCCGGGCGCGATGATGCTGATCCCGCTCTTCGAGATCTTCCGCACCCTCGGCCTGGTCAACTCGCTGTGGAGCCTGGTGATCGCCGAGTCCGTGTTCCAGCTCCCGCTCTCGCTCATCCTGATCAGCGGTTTCATCAGGAACGTCCCGGTGGAGCTGGAGCAGGCCGCCTGGGTGGACGGGTGCGGCCGGCTGCGTGGCTTCTTCGCGGTCGTGCTGCCGCTGCTGCGCCCGGCGCTGGTCGCGGTCGGCTCGTTCGCCTTCATCCACAGCTGGAACAACTTCCTGTTCGCGCTGATGTTCGTCAGCGACCAGGAGAAGTTCACGGTGCCCGTCGGCCTGGCGTACACGCTGGGCGAGTTCAGCGTGGACTTCGGCGCCCTGGCCGCGGGCGGCGTCGTCGCCGCCGTGCCCGTGGTGCTGGTCTTCGCGGTGATCCAGCGCTACCTGGTGCAGGGTCTGTCGGCGGGGGCGGTGAAGGGATGAGGCCCCCCGCCGGACGGTCCCTGCCGCCCGCCACGGAGACCGCGAGGACCGCGAGGACCGTGAGCGCCACGGAGACCGTGAGAGCCGCCAGGACCGTGAGGACGGAGAAGCGATGAGGCTCGGGCCGCGATGGGAGGTGGCGTGATGGAACCGGTCCGCGTGGTACTCGCCGGGGCGCACGGGCACGGCTCGTCGCACCTGAGGAACGTGCGGCGGCTGGCCGAGGCCGGGCTGGTGGAACTGGCCGGGGTGTGCGACGTCCGGCCGGTCGACGACCTGCCCGCCGGGACGGCGTTCTCCGACGACCTGACCGGCCTGATCGAGCGCACCGGCGCCGAGGTGACCATCCTGTGCACGCCCATCCACACTCACGCGGACCTGGCGGAGAGGGCGATGCGCGCCGGCACGCACCTGCTGCTGGAGAAGCCGCCGGCCGCCACGTACGCGGACTACCTGCGGATCGCCGAGACGGCCCGCCGGACCGGGCTGGCCTGCCAGGTCGGTTTCCAGAGCCTGGGCTCGGAGGCGATCCCCGCGGTCCGGCGGATGATCGCCGAGGGGGCGATCGGCCGGGTCGTCGGGATCGGCGCGGCCGGGGCGTGGGAGCGGCCCTACTCCTACTACGACCGGGTCCCCTGGGCCGGCAGGCGTGAGGTCGACGGCGTGCCGGTGGTGGACGGCGCCCTGACCAACCCGCTCGCGCACGCGACCGCGACCGCGCTGGCCGTCTCCGGCGCCCGGGTCGAGGACGTCGAGGTCGAGCTCTACCGCGCCAACGCGATCGAGTCGGACGACACCTCGTGCGTGCGGCTGCGGATGGACGACCGCACCACGGTGACGGTCGCGGTCTCGCTCTGCGCGGACCGGCGGCACGAGCCGTACCTGATCGTGCACGGCGAGCGGGGGCGGATCAGGCTGACCTACACCGAGGACCGGGTCGAGTCCGGCGGGACCTCGATCGTGCATCCCAGGACCGGCCTGCTGGAGAACCTCGTGGCGCACCTGCGCGACGGCGCGGAGCTGCTGGTGCCGCTGGAGCGGACCGCCGGATTCATGCGCGTCCTGGAGGCGGTACGGCTGGCGCCGCCTCCCCTGGCGATCCCGGACGTCTTCCAGGAGGTGGGCGCCGACCGGCGGGTGCTGCCCCGGATCGCCGAGGTCACGGCGGCGAGCGCGGAACGGCTGGCGCTCTACTCGGAACTGCGGGTTCCCTGGACCAGGCCCTTCCCCGGGACGGAAGGTACGGCCGGCGACCTTCCGGCCACGGTCGCCGACCCCTACGGTCACACCATGTCGGGGGACACGACAAGGAGAGGTGAAGAGCAATGATCGGACGCTCCAGGCGCCTGGCGATCGTGGCCGTGGCCGTGACCCTGGGCGCCGGACCGGCCGCCTGCGGCTCGGACGAGTCGTCGCAGGCCGACGGCGGGAAGATCAGGCTGGTCTTCTGGGACGACAACGGCGGCCCGGCGCGCACCCCGGTGTGGCAGCACATCATCGCCGAGTACAACAGGGCCAACCCCGGGGTGGAGGTCAAGTACGTCGGCATCCCGATCGCCCAGGCCCAGCAGAAGTACGACATCGCCGTCGCCGGGGGCGGCCTGCCCGACGTGGGCGGCATGTCCACCGCGGCGCTCGCCGGCCTGGTGGCCCAGAAGGCCCTGGAACCCCTGGACGAGCGGCTGTCCACCGGCAAGCTGAACGGCAAGCTGAACGAGCAGGTGCTGTCCACGGTCAGGAACACCGTGCCGGACGGCAAGACCTACATGGTCCCCATGTCCACCAACATGGGCGTCTTCTGGTACCGGACCGACTGGTTCAAGGAGGCCGGCCTGCGGCCCCCCAAGACGTGGGACGAGTTCTTCACCGCCGCCGAGAGGCTGACCGACACCGCCGACAACCGCTACGGCTTCACCATCCGCGGCGGCCCCGGCTCGATCGCGCAGATGCTGGAGGTGGTGTACGGCCAGTCCGGCATCACCGAGATCTTCGACGCCTCCGGCAGGGCGACCGTCAACGACCCCAGGAACGTGGCGGCCCTCACCCGGCTGACCGGCCTGTACAAGAGGGTCACGCCCGAGGCCGACATCAGCAACGACTACGCGAAGATGGTCGCCCAGTTCGACGGCGGCAACATCGGGATCATGCAGCACAACCTGGGCTCGTACCAGGACCACGTCAAGACGCTCGGCGTGGACAAGGTGGCCGCCGTGCCCGTGCCCGTCTCCGCCTCCGGGGCCCACTCGATCCTGTCCAACCCGGTCTCGGGCATCGGCGTGTTCGCCACCGGCAAGAACAAGGACGCGGCGTTCAGGTTCGCCGAGTTCGCCGCCTCCAAGCAGATGAACAGCCACTGGTCGGAGAAGACCGGCGTCCTCCCCGCCAACATCGAGGTCAACGAGGAGCCCTGGATCTCCGGACTGCAGCACATCTCCACCGCGCTGACGGTCCTCAACGACCCGGCGACGAAGGTCGTGCAGATGCCGTACCACCTGCCGGAGTTCAACGCGATCACCAAGACCGACATGGAGCCCGAGTTCCAGAAGGTCCTGCAGGGCACCCTGCCCGCCAAGGACTTCCTGGACGCGTTCGCGGCCAAGCTGACCGAGGCGCAGACGTCGTACAGGCAGCGCAACGGCGGCTGAGCCCCCACAGACCGGAGGTGGGTGCGTCCTCCCTGACCGGGGCGCGCCCGCCTCCCACCACCCGGAAGCGGGTGCGCCCTCCCTGACGGGGGCGCGCCCGTCTCCCACCGTCCGGAGGGCTGCCGGGACCGCACGGAGCCTCCTTCCCCCCGCCTGACCCGTGGAGGAACCACCATGAAACGAGCCGTCGCGCTCACCGCCCTTCTCTCCCTGGCGGTGCTGGCCGCCCCGGCCGCGTCCGCGTCCGTCACCGGTCCCGCCACCGATCCCGTCACCGGCCCGGCGGCCCCCGCCGCCGGGCCCCTGGGCTCCCGTACGGACCTGGGCCGCCAGACGCTCCCCGCGGGCGACGGCTGGGCCTCCGAGGGAACCGGCACCACCGGGGGCGCCGCCGCGCCCGCCTCGAACGTGCACGTCGTCTCCACCCGCACCGAGCTGGCCGCCGCGCTCGCCGCCCCCTCGCCGTCGATCGTCCACGTGAAGGGGACGATCGCCCCCGAGAGCACCTGCGCCGACTACGCCACCGGCGGCTACACGCTGGAGGGCTACCTGGCCGCGTACGACCCGGCGGTGTGGGGCAGGGACACCGTGCCCTCGGGCCCGATGGAGGCCGCCCGGGTCGCCTCGGCGGCCCGGCAGACCGCCGACGTCAAGCTCAAGGTCCGCTCCGGCACCACCCTGGTCGGCCTGGGGAAGAACGCCCGCATCCGCGGCGTCAACCTGCACGTCGACAAGGCCGACAGCGTCATCATCCGCAACATCACGTTCGAGGACACCGCCGACTGCTTCCCGAAGTGGGACCCGACCGACGGCGCCGAGGGCAACTGGAACTCCCTCTACGACAACATCACGGTGACCGGCTCCACGCACGTGTGGGTCGACCACAACACCTTCACCGACGGCGACAACCCCGACTCGGGCCAGCTGCGGTACTTCGGCAGGCCGTACCAGGTGCACGACGGACAGCTCGACATCACCAACGCCTCCAACTTCGTCACCGCGTCCTGGAACCGGTTCTCCGGCCACGACAAGACGATGCTGATCGGCTCGACCAACAACCCGGCGAACGACACGGGCAAGCTGAACGTCACCATCCACCACAACCACTTCGAGAACGTGCTCCAGCGGCTGCCGCGCGTGCGTTTCGGCCAGGTGCACGTCTACAACAACTACTACGAGATCCCCGACGCCGAGACCTTCGACTACGCGCTCGGCGTGGGCGTCGGGTCGCAGATCTTCTCCGAGAACAACTTCTTCCGCCCGGGCCGCGCGGTGGACCCGGCCGCGCTCGTCCGCAACTGGGGCGGCACCGCCCTGACCTCGCGCGGCGACGTGCTCCGCGTCGGGGGCCGGGTCGTCCCGATCGACCTCGTCGCCGTCCACAACGCGGTCAACGACCCCGACCTGGGCGCGGACGCCGGCTGGACGCCGGTCCTGCACACCGGGATCGACCCGGCCGGGTCGGTGCGCCGCGAGGTCTCCCGCCACGCGGGCGCGGGCGAGGTCCGCTAGGGGCCCCGGCGCGGATCCGGCCGGAGATCCAGGCTGTGGATCGTCACCGGAGGGCCGGCCGGGGGCCCGTCAGGGACCCCGGTCAGGTCCCCCGATCATGAACGAGCTCGATCGTTGTGACGACGGCATGCGCTCCTGTGACGGTGATCGAAGACATGTCATCCCGTTCGGCGGCGCCGTAGTCCCTCAAACCGTTGACGCGTCCGCTCGTCGTGATGCAGGAAGTCCTCGTTCGGACCGTTGCGTGGGTCGATCCCGTGCAGAAGGCTCAATGCCCGCCGTGCCACGTCGTCCCAGCCGACCTCGTCATCGGGGACCCAGCGCTATGCCCAGCGGGTCGTCTCGTCCTGGCTCATCCGCCCATCGAGAACCGCGATGAAGCGCTTCTCGATCTCATGCATCCCCGACTGCTCACTGCTGTTCACCAGTTGACCGTACGTCAAACAGGGCAAACATTGCCTGATGCGGCACTAGGTTTCGACGTTTGCGCGCCTTACGCTCCCTGTGTTGCAGGGTTCCCGGTAACGTGGCAGCGGCTGGCCTGGCCAGCTTGCCGCGGTTCGCCTGGGATTCCGGCGAGAAAGGGGTGTTTGTGGGCATACAGAAGCTGGCCAGTGATCACATGGCTGTAGTCGTGCTGGGCGAGTTCGATCCGTTGACGATCGCCCCCAAATGGCTCAGAAAGATGGACCTGATCGGCGAGGAAGACTACGACTCCTACAGCGTTGAGATCATTAGCGCCGGGGCTACGATCGTCAGCTTTGGTTCGATTCAGCTAAAGGTGCTGCCGGAAACATTGCAGGTCACTACCGATGTCGCGGCTGATGTCGAGGTGGCCAGGGACCTGGCCGCCGGAATTCTGCTGTCAAAAGGTAGCCCTGAGGTATCCATGATGGGCATCAATCGAACGGTTCATTTCGAGGCGGCCCCAGACGAGTACCACGCTATCGGTGATGCGTTAGCGCCAAAAGATGCGTGGAGTAGCATGCTACATCTGCCCGGCATGCTGAATTTGGGGATAAAGGGCGTTCGCGATGACGGCTATGGCGGCTCCATCAATGTCCAAGTCCAGCCCTCGAATGTGGTTCTTCCCGGAGTATTCGTGTCGATCAACGACCACTACGACCTTACGTACGCCGATACGGTCACCGACCGGGACAGTATTGAGCTCCTCAAGGAGGTTGTCCCTCAGCGGTCGGCCGACAAGCTCCCTTTCGCTGTAAAAATCTTGACCGATGGGTTCAGGGCCTCTCGCGGCCGTGCCCAGATGATCGTCGATCGCGTTGCATCCCTGGGCATGACGACAGGAAAAAGCCGATGACAACCGCCACCGCCATCACATCCCGGGGTCAAGGTTCCCGACGTCGTTCCCCCACTGAACCTTTGCCGCCACAGGATTTCCCTGTTCCAATTCCTGGACCCACGGTTCCGTCGGACCAGACCACTCAGGGCTCGATACAGGCCGGGCAGCCCGAGTCGATCCCGTCCACCTGGGACACTCCGGTGAGGCCGCTTGATTCACACGGCGTCACCGGCTTGCACAAGTGGGAAGGGAAAATCTTAGAGATCGACGGAGACGCTTTCACCGCCGAGCTGTACCCGATCGACGCCGAGGGAATGCCCATCACAGCGGACTTCGATTTGGAGCTGTTTGGCTCCGATGCTGCCACTGTTGTTCCTGGCGATGTGTTCTACCTGTCGGTGCGCACCATAAAGGCGCCGGGCACGCGTCCGACGCGCACCGAGAATCTGCGGCTTCGACGTCTTGGCCGCGTTACTCTTGAAGAATTACAGGCAGTGTACGCCAGAGCTGACGCTTTAATGGAGCACCTTGAGCAGCTTTTCGACTGATCCACCCGAGCCCGATGTCTTCGAGGTTTCGGTATTCGGTCCCGGCAAGGGTGAGTCTATCGTTGTGCATTTGGGTGCACGTCGATGGATTGTCGTTGATTCCTGCCGTGACCAGCGCAGCGGCGAGGTTTCCGCCTTGGAGTACCTATGCGGGATGGGCGTCAACCCTGCAACCGAGGTTCTCGCAGTCGTGGCCACTCACGCCCATGATGATCATTTCGATGGGATCGCTGACATTGTTGAAGCTTGCCCGACCGCCGTTGTTGTCACCTCACATGCGCTGATGAACCGCGAGTTTCTCGCCCTGGTCGAAGCCGAGCGGGACATCGGCGGAATCACTGACACCGCCTCCTATCGTGAATATCGGCGAATCTTCGAAATCGCTCGGAAGCGGAAGGACTCCGTCACAGGGGTACGTCCGTTGCGCAGAGCCAGCGAGAACAAGATCCTTCTGAATCTCTCCGCGCTCGGATCCGTTCCAGCTGTAACTGTGACTGCCCTGTCACCCTCGGAACACGCCATCACTCGCGCCTTCGAAGGCTTGGCCAAAAACCAGTTGCACGTGATGGGTGAGCGCACCCGTCGTTCAATGTTCGATCCCAACGAGGCATCCGTCGCCTTATGGGTGAGCGCAGGCAAGGTAAACGCGCTCCTCGGCGCAGACCTGCTGTCCGGGCCAGCCGGTTGCGGCTGGGGAGCGGTTTTGCACTCCTTCAGCCCTTCGGAGCCTGCCACCCTATACAAGGCCGCGCACCACGGATCCAGCACGTCGCACCACGAGGGCATATGGAACAAGCTTCTGGCGAATGAACCCGTGGTACTGCTAGCGCCATTCCGTCGAGGTAATGTCAACCTGCCCAAGGACAGCGACATCAAATACATCCTGGCTCACACTGACAAGGCCTGGACCACCTCACCGCGCAGGCCCACCCCTCATGGCGCATTTAGGAAGCAGGCAGCCAAGCTTGGCACTCTGGCCCGTAACCCTCGTGATCCGTACGGCATCGTTGGTCATGTGCGTGCTCGAGTCCCACTAGCAGGTGGTACCTGGAAGATTGATGGCTTCGCGCCAGCTGCACCTCTGGCAGTTCGCACCTGAGACACCCACCGGCGTGCCTGAGTGGACACGTAGAGTCCGTGATCTCCCCCGAAGCCCCGTCGCGTGACGACGGGCGTCATGGTGCCGCCTGTTCTTTCGCGATCCCGCGGGTGGTCGCGACGCGTCACCGGAGCCGGTTCCACCCGGAGAAGGTCGGCGCGTCGGCGGCCGCTCCCGATGGCATTCGCCGCGCGGGAGAGGGCCGGTGACGGCCCTCTCCCGCATGAGGAGACAGACAAGCGTCAGGCGCGGCCCTCGACGAGGGTGCCGTCGACCCGGCGGGGGATGCCCAGCGGGTTGTCGTCGCGCAGCTCGGGCGGGAGCAGCTCGGCCGGCCAGTCCTGGTAGGCGGTGGGGACCAGCCACCTGCGGATCGCGGCGGCGCCGACCGAGGTGTGGGCGGCGGCGGTGCTGGAGGGCCAGGGGCCGCCGTGGTGCATGGCCCAGCGGACCGCGACGCCGGTCGGCCACCCGTTCCAGATCAGCCGTCCGGCCTTCTTGAGCAGCACCTCTGAGCTGGGACGCGCCTCGGCCGGGTCGGTCGCGTGGATCGTCGCGGTCAGCGAGCCGTCCAGCCGCTCCAGGACGGCGGGCAGCTCGGCCGGGTCGGTGTAGACCACCACGACGGCCGCCGGGCCGAAGCACTCCTCGGCGATGCCGTGCGGGTCCCCGGCGAACGTCGTCAGGTCGGTGACGAACACCTGCGGCGTCACCGCGAACGCCCCCTCCCCCGGCTTGCCCTGGGCCAGCGAGGAGAGCTTGCCCAATCTGGCCAGCCCGTGCAGGTAGCCGCCCCGCATCCGCTCGGTGAGCATCGGGCCGCCCTCGGTGGCGGAGACCGCGTCGGCGATGGACGCCAGCAGCTCGGCGTCGTCGGGGACGAACACCAGCCCGGGGTTGGTGCAGAACTGGCCGGTGCCCAGCGTCAGCGAGGCGGCGAAGCCCTGGGCCAGGCCGTCGCGGGACGCCGACGGCAGCACCACGACCGGGTTGACGCTGCCCAGCTCGCCGTAGAACGGGATGGGGTCGGGGCGCTCGGCGATCAGCGCCTGGATGGCCTTGCCGCCCGGGATGGAGCCGGTGAAGCCGACGGCCGACACCGACGGGTGCCCGGCCAGCCGCTTGCCGGCGTCGAGCCCGCTGACCAGGCCGAGCAGGGCCGGGTCGGGCAGGGCGTCCCGGATGACCCGCCACGACAGCTCCGAGGTGCGCGGGTGGCCGTCGTGTGCCTTGACCACGACCGGGCACCCGGCGGCCAGCGCCGAGGCGGTGTCGCCACCCGCGACCGAGAAGGCGAACGGGAAGTTGCTCGCCGCGAAGACGCCGACCACGCCGGGCAGGGGATGGTTCATCCGGCGCAGGTCCGGGACGGGCGGCTGGGCCGTCGCGTGGTCGATCACCGCCTCCACGTGCCCGCCGTCCCGCAGCACCTGGGCGAAGAGCCGGAACTGGCCCGCGGCGCGCCCGACCTCGCCGCGCAGCCGGGTCTCGCCGAGCGCGGTCTCGGCGTCGGCCGCCCGCCAGAGCTCCTCGACGTTCGCCTCCAGCGCCGCCGCCACCGCCTCCAGCACGGGGGCCCGGTCGGCGGAACGCCAGGAGGGTCCGGCGATACGGGCCGCCTCGACGATCGCGTCCAGCTCGGCGTCCGGGGTCGGGGGGAAGGGATCTCCGGCGGACTCGCCGGTTCTGGGGTCAACTGAGTGGATCAAGATGAAACCTTTCCTGGATGGAGCCTCTGACGCCCCGCGGGGACCACCCTCCTACGGTAAGCGCTTTCCGTGACAACGACCACCTCGGCGGCCTGCCCGAGGCCTTCGTCCGCCCTCCCCTCGCTACCCTCCGGACCTCGCAAATCACCATGAAACACCACCGCGTCCCCCGGCCGGGCAGGGCGGGGGACGCGGTGGTGTGGACGGGACGCGGCGGGGGGACGGGGCGGAGGGGACCCGTGGTCCCCTCCGCCCGGCGGACGGCCCTCGTGGGGCGTTCGCTACGGCGCGAACACCTTGACCTCCAGGAGCCCGACGGAGGCCCCGGAGGCGCTCTGCAGCACCGCCCGCAGCCGGGTCGTGCTCACGGTGGCGAACGTCACGGTGTTGTACTGGTCGCCGGCGACGGGATAACCGCTCGCGCCGGGCACGTCCACGTAGGCCGTGCCGTTCCATGACTGCAGCTTCCACGACGCCGGAAGGTCGATGCCCTGGCCGTCGTCGAAGAAGTACACCTGGGCCCGGTTGACCGAGACCGCCGAGGGCCAGGTCAGCTGGGCCCACTGCTCGCCCTGCTCGGGCCAGGTGCCCCAGCGCGGGTTGACCGTGTCGTCGGAGGAGGACGGGTCGATCCCGTCGTTGAGCGCGGCCACCGACTCCCACGCCGAGGTGTGGGAGGCCGAGGGCGTCGCCGAGGGCGCCAGGTTGCCGGTGGGCGGCGGCTGGGTCCCGCCCCGGTTGTAGATCTTGATCTCGGTGAGACCGCTCTTGGCGCCGGAGGCGTTCGTCATCAGCACCCTGACCCGCTGGGCACTGACGGGTGCGAACCGGACCAGGTTGTAGTTGCCCTGCGGGGTGGCGGGCGTCTTCACCTGTGCGGCGACGTTCGTCCAGGTGGAACCGTCGAGGTACTGGACCTGGTACGACGACGGCGCCCGGTAGGTGCCGCTCGCCGGACGGCTGTCCTTGAAGTACAGCCTGACCTCGTCGAGGGTCCTGGCGCTGCCGAGGTTCACCTCGTACCAGTCCTGGGCGTTGGGCGAACCGCCCGCGCCCCAGAAGGGCTCGTTGGTCGGGTAGCCGTCCACGGCCGCGCCGACGCTGGTGCCGGAGGCGGTGTGCGAGGCCGACACGGCCGCGCCCTGGGCGAGGTTGGTCAGGTTCGCGCTCAGGTCGACCCCGGCCTTGGCGAGCGCGTCGACCACCCGCGCCTCGGAGTGGACGACCTGCTGGGGCGCCTGCATCCCGGGGACCGCGACGTTGTGGGCCACGGTGCCCGCGGTGCCGGTGAAGGTGACCCCGCCGGTGGCCGGGTCCCACACGAAGGGCACGAGCTGGTTGACGGTCGCGGCCCGGGTCCCGTTGACGAAGATCGAGTAGCCCTGGGGCACCCCCGGGTAGCGGGTCACGCCGTCGGCCGGGTCGTCCCAGACGATCGACAGGTCGGCGTTGCGGTAGCGGATGTTGTTGACCGCGAAGTGCGACCAGCCGATGTCGATCGGCGAGAGCTGCACCCTGTTGTCGTTGCGGGGACGCAGCCCGGCCACGTCCTCGATCAGCGTCCAGTTGCTGCTGCCGAGGATGTTGTGGTGGATCCACGAGCGGTAGGTGATGGACGAGCCGTTCCAGTTGGCCCAGAACTCGTTGGCGTCGGGCCACTGGGTGTTGCCGCCGACGTACTGCGCCCAGGCGTTCCAGTACAGCAGCTTCTTGTAGTCCTCGTTGGAGATGTAGGGGCTGGGGTAGTTGCGCAGCGCCGAGGAGTAGAGCCGGAACTGCACGGTGGAGTTGATCGTGGAGAAGTTGTTGCTGCCGGGGTTGCCGGCCGCCGCGGCCGCGGCCTTGTCCCGCTGGTTGGCCGTGTAGAAGGGGAAGATCGGGTACTCGGCGGGGTCGGCGTACAGGCGCAGCGCCTCGCGGTAGGTGGCGGTGTTGGGCATCAGGCCCACCGCGTACGGGTAGAAGTTGTTGATCTCCTTCCACGGGTTGAGCGCGTTGGTGGCCACGTGCCGGTGCTGCAGCACCTTGGCGGTGGGGTTCCACAGCACGTTGACGACCGCGTTCTGCACCCGGGTGGCCAGGGCGCGCATCTCGGCGGCCTTGGCGGTGTTGCCGATCGTCTCGTATGCCTGGGCGGCGGCCAGGGCCCCGCTGTAGACGTAGGCGGACTCGGTGCGGTCGAGGTTGCCGGCACGCCAGTGGAAGGAGACCGCGTCGGCGTCGTTGCCGGTCAGCGCGCCCCAGTCGTACTCGATCAGGCCGTTGCCGTCGCGGTCGTAGTGGCTGAGCTGGCCCTTGGCGTCGCCCTCGGCGTACCTGGCGAGGCTCGCCGCGATGGCGGGCTGGCCGCCGTGGATCTGGTAGCTCTTCCAGGCCGCCTCGCCGATGTACTGCGTGTAGCTGTTGGACCAGTTGTCCGGGTCGCCGGGGTTGTCCATGAACCGGCCGCCCCTGGAGGTCTGGCCGACCGAGAGCCAGTCACCGTAGGCGTACAGCGGGGTGCGCAGGTACTTCAGGTCGTCGATGTGCATCGGCTGGGTCAGCGCGATGGCGTTGTTGTAGCTGAGCACACCCTCGATCGAGATCGGGAACTGGTACGTCTGGCCGGGCAGGTTCGCGTCCAGGCTGTTGAACCGCATCAGCCACCAGCGGTAGTAGTAGTTCTTCTTGATCGCCGGCTCGGGCGCGTCGAAGTAGGGGATGTTCCGCGCCCACCACAGGTTGTAGGCCCGCACGTGCGTGGCGAACGCGGTGGCGCCGGTGTAGCCCTTGTAGGCGTTGTACTCGCTCAGCGACTCGGGGATCTCGTCGGTGACGAACCCCATGACCACCTTGGCCGTGGCGGTGGCCCCGGCCGCGACGGTGATCGACCGGGTGAGCGCCCCGCCGGAGGCGGTGAAGCCGTCCCCCGACAGGCGCGGGCGGATCGTGGTCAGGTTCTTGAACGAGTTCACCGTGCCGGTGAGCTCGTTGCCGCTGCCGGAGGTGGCGTACGGCGAGGCGGCCCGGAGCTGCACGGTGGTGGAGGCCGAACCGGTGTTGACGATCGAGAGGTTGGCCACCGCGACGTTGTTCTGGGTGACGAACTTGGTCTGCTCCACCCGGATGCCCGAGCCGGTGTGCACGCTCCTGTAGTGGCTGGGCGCCTGCCAGCGCTGGCTCACCTGCTCGCTGAGGGAGCCCGGCGTGACCGTCACGGTGAACGCGCTCTGGTCGTTGATGCTCTCGATGTAGGCGGCCTTGCCGGCGAACCCCAGCGTGCCCGGGGTGTGGGTCTTCATGAAGAAGGCCCGGCCGCGGGTCATCAGGATGCCGCCGTCGGCGTCGGAGGGGTCGCTGCCGGGCCGGGCGAGCAGCCGGTCGATCCAGAAGTTCGTCCCGGAGCTCTCGGCGTCGTAGATCGCCTGCATCATGTTGCCGCTCGTGTACCCGACCGGCGGCGTGGGGACGGCCGGGCCGGTGAAGGCCGGGTACCCGATGGGCTGGTCCGCGGACGCCTCCGGGGCGAGGACCGTCAGCGAGCTCACCGCGAGGCAGAGCGTCGCCGCCACGGTCATCGATCGTCGTCTGAAGCGGGCTGATGTCGGCATGCGTCACGTCCTTGGGGGGTGCCGGACCTCCTGCGGAGGATCCGGGTCGAGGGGTCTGCGCCGTCCGGCGGCGCGGCGGCGGTGTGACGGGCGTCGGGACGGCCGGCGCGGCCGGGGGGCCGCGTCCTAGTTCACGATCGGCTCCGAAAAGGTTTTCGGCAACGTTAAATTTCGATAACGGGGAACGGCCCGCGACCGTTGATCGGGAAGGCGGGTCCGTCGTAGGCTGAGCCGCGCGTGTACGAAGCCCGCACACGGTTGCGACGGCCTTGAAAGGATTTCGGTGGGTCGACGTCGGTCCGAAGCGGTGACCCTGACCGACGTGGCCAGGCGCGCCGGGGTGTCCGTGTCGACGGCCTCCAAGGCCCTCAACAACCGGTCCGAGGTCGCCGAGACGACCCGGCTGCGGGTACGGCGCGCCGCGGCCGAGCTCTCCTTCCGGCCCGGCGCGGCCCCGGGGTGGGCCGCCGCCCGTACGCGCACCGTCGGGCTGCTCACCGACGAGCGCGACGGGCGCCTGTCGATGCCGGTGCTCCTCGGCGTGGAGAGGGCGCTGGACGGCGAGGGGATGTCCGTGGTCCTCTGCGACGCGCGCGGCGACCCCCGCCGCCGCGAGCACCACCTGCGCGCCCTGGCGGCCGGGCGGGTGGACGGGCTCGTCGTCCTGGGCGAGGACGACGACGTGCGCCCGTCGCTGAGCCGCGACGTCCCGGTGCCCGTGGTCTACGTCCACGGCGAGTCCGACGACCCGGCGGACCTGTCGATCCTGGCCGACGACGCGGGGGGCGCGCGCCTGGCCGCCGAGCACCTGCTGTCGCTGGGCCGCCGCCGCGTCGGGCACATCACCGGGCCGCGGTCCCACCGCGCCGCGCGCGACCGCCTGGCCGCCCTGCGCGCGGTGCTGGACGGGTACGGGCTCGGCCTGGCCGGCGGCAGGCCGCTGCACGGCGAGTGGTCGCGCCGCTGGGGGCGGCACGCGACGCGCGCGCTGCTCGCCGCGGAGCCCGGGGTGGACGCGATCCTCTGCGGCAACGACCAGATCGCCGACGGCGTCTGCCAGGCCCTGGCGCACCTCGGCCGGACGGTCCCCGGGGACGTCGCGGTGGTGGGCCACGGCGATTGGCCGGCGCTGGCCGCCGACTGCCGGCCGCCGCTGACCACCGTCGACCCCGGCCTGGAACGGCTGGGCGCCACCGCGGCGCGCCACCTGTCGGCCGCGCTGGACGGACGCCGCGCCTCCGGCGTCGTCCGCGGCCCGGGGCGACTGGTGATCCGCGAATCGACCGGCCCGCGGGATGGCGACGAGCCATAAAAGGATTTCATCCGGCCCGGAACCATATGCCCTTGTCAGACGCCTGGACGGACTTGCTCCACGAGAGGTCGGCGACTATCTTCGACGGGGGTGCACGTCCCCCAGTAGAAAAGGTTTTCTCTCAGATGGCTCCCCAACGACACGCCACGATCACCGACGTGGCCACCCGCGCGGGGGTGTCCATCGCGACGGCCTCCAAGGCGCTCAACGGGCGCGGCCAGGTGCGCGCCGAGACCCGCGAACGGGTCTTCCGTGCCGCCGAGGAGCTCTCCTTCCGGCCCAACGCCCTGGCGCGCGGCCTGCTGTCGGGACAGACCCGCACCGTCGGCCTGCTCACCGGCGACAGCGTGGGACGGTTCGGCATCCCCGTGCTGCTCGGCGCGGAGGACGCCTTCGGCGCGGGAGAGATGGCGGTGCTGCTCTGCGACGCGCGCGGGGACGCCATCCGCGAGCAGCACCACGTCCGGACGCTGCTCACCCGCCGCGTCGACGGCCTGATCGTGGTGGGCGAGAGCACCGACCCCCGCCCGTCGATCAGCCGCGACCTGCCGATACCGGTGGTCTACGCCTACGCGCCGTCGGAGGATCCGGCGGACGTCTCGTTCGTCCCCGACGACGTGGACGGCGCCGCGCAGGCCGTACGGCACCTGCTGACCCTCGGGCGGCGCCGGATCGCCCACGTCACCGGCCCGACCCACTACCAGGCGGCCCGCGAGCGCGCCGCCGGGGTGGCCGCCGCGCTGGAGGAGGCCGGCCTGTCGCTGTCCGGCGGCCAGGTGATGTACGGCGCGTGGTCGCAGCGCTGGGGACGGCAGGCCGCCGACGTGATCCTGCGCGCCGACCCCGAGATCGACGCGGTGGTGTGCGGCAGCGACCAGATCGCGGCCGGCCTGATGGAGACCGCCCGCGAGCGGGGCCGGCGGGTGCCCGAGGACCTGGCGGTCGTCGGCTACGACAACTGGGAGGTCCTGTCCACCGAGACCAGGCCCCCGCTCACCACGGTCGACATGAACCTGGAGGCCCTGGGCCGCACGGCGGCCCAGCACCTGTTCGCCGCGATCGACGGCCGGGCCACCCCGGGCGTCCACCGGATGCCCTGCCGCCTGGTCATCCGCGACTCCACGGTCTGAGGGGCGGCCCGGGGGGGGCGACCTGACGGGCCCGCCCCGGGCGGGTTCCCGCACTGGTGGCGCGTTCCTCCCCGGTGCGGCCCGTGGCACCCAGGACCGGCCCGTGGCCCGGCCGGAGCGGCCCCTGACCGGGCGGGAGCGGCCGTCAGTTCTTGATGCCGGTGAGCGTCACCCCCTCGATGAAGTAGCGCTGCAGGAAGAAGAAGAGCGCGATGATCGGGGCGATCACCGCGGCCGAGGCGGCCATCAGGTAGCCCCACTGGGTGATGTAGACGCTCTGGAAGGAGGCCAGGCCGAGCGAGAGGGTGTACCTGCTCTCGTCGTTGAGGTAGAGCAGCGGCCCCAGGAAGTCGTTCCAGGTGCCGATGAAGGTGAAGATGGTCACCACGACGATCGCGGGCCGGGACAGCGGCAGGACGACGGTCCACAGGACCCGCCCGGGCGAGGCGCCGTCGATGTAGGCGGCCTCGTCCAGCTCGAAGGGGATGGTCAGGAAGAACTGCCGCAGCAGGAACACGTTGAACACCCCTCCCCCGGCCCCGGCGAACCAGCTCGGCACGGTGAGCGGGACGAACGTGTCGAGCGCCCCGAGCTCCTGCCACATGACGAACGTGGGGATGAGCGTCACCGCGTACGGCAGCATCACCGCGCTGAGCAGGACGGCGAAGACCGCGTCGCGTCCCCGCCAGCGCAGCCGCGAGAAGCTGAAGGCGGCGATCGAGCAGGTGATCACGGTGCCGAGCACGCTGACGACGGCGATGATCACCGTGTTGAGGAAGTAGAGGGCGAACGGCTGGGCGGTGAGCGCCTCGGTGAAGTTGGACCACCGGAAGGGCGAGGGGACCCACTCGGGGGGCGCGACGAACATCTGGGCGTCCTGCATCAGCGAGCTGCGCACCAGCCACACGAACGGCAGCAGGGTCGGCAGGGCCCCGGCCGCCAGGGCCAGGTAGACCAGCACCCTGCCGTACCGGCGGGGACGGCGCGCCGCGGCGGCACCGGCGCGGGCGGGCGGGGGGCCGGGGACACCCGGGGTGCCGGGGGTGCCGTCCCGGTCCGGGAGCGGGCGGCGCGGGGCGCCCGTCGCGGTCACCGGGCGCCCGCCATCTCGTAGTACACCCAGCGGCGGGCGTTGTGGAACATCAGGAAGGTGAGCACCATGATGATCATGAAGAGCACCCAGGCCAGCGCGCTCGCGTACCCCATCTCGCTCTCGATGAACGCCTTGCGGAACAGGTAGTAGACGTAGAAGAGGGTGGAGTGGTCGGGGCCGCCCTCGGTCATCACGTACGCCTGGTTGAAGACCTGGAAGGTGCCGACCACGCCGACGACGAGGTTGTAGAAGATGGTGGGGGTCATCATGGGCAGGGTCACGTGCCAGAAGCGCCGCAGCGGCCCGCCGCCGTCGATGGAGACCGCCTCGTACAGGTGCCGGGGCACCCCCTGCAGGCCCGCGAGGAAGATCACCATGGTGTTGCCGAACCCCCAGGTGCTCATGACGACGAGCGAGGGGATCGCGGTTCCCTCGTCGTAGATCCACTGACCGGCGGGCAGGCCGGCCTCGCGCAGCAGGGAGTTGAGCAGGCCGAAGTCGGGGTTGAAGATCCAGATCCACAGGACCACGTTCGCGATCGCCGGCACCAGCGTCGGCAGGTAGAAGACGGTCCGCCAGAGCGAGAGCCCGCGCACCCGCTGGTTGAGCAGCAGCGCGACGGCGAAGGCGACGATCAGCCCGAGCGGCACGGCGCCGAGGGTGTAGTACGTCGTGACGGTCAGCGACGTCCAGAACAGCTCGTCGGCGGCCAGCGCCACGTAGTTGTCCGTGCCCACGAAGGACGGGGTGCCGCCGATCTGCCAGTCGGTGAGGCTGAAGGCGAACGAGGCCACCATCGGCCCGGCCGTGAAGATCGCGAAACCGAGGATCGCGGGCACGGCCATGAGCACGCCCCAGCGCCGCTCCATGCGCCGCTGGCCGGAGAGCCGCCGACCGGAGAGCCGCCGGCCGGGCTGGGCGGGCATCTCACAGCCCCTGGGTGTGGTGGCGGCCGCGCAGCATGGCCGTGATCTTCGGCGCGGCCTCCCTGAGGATCGCCGCGGCCGGGCGCTTGCCGCTCTCGATCTCCTGCAGGGCCGGGGTGAGCACGTCGGAGCCGATGACGGTCATGTCCCTGATCCGGTTGCCGAAGGCCGGCACGCCGTGGTCGCGCGCGTAGTCGACGACCGCGGTGCGGAACTCCGGCGGGTGGGAGTCGTTCTCGATCCAGGAGTCGACGGCCGCCCGGTCCTCGTAGTACCTGCGCTCCTGGGGCATCCACAGGCCGCGCGCGTACAGGTCGACGTAGCGGGGGTCGATGTGGAAGGCGAACAGCTCGACCGCCTCCTCGACGTGTTCCGTGCCGGCGAACACGGCGGAGGCCCCGGCGACCTGCGCGGTGGTGTACGGCCGCTCGTACACCGGCAGCACGCCGATGCCGTAGTCGACCTTGCTCTCGTTCATGTCGAGCAGGCTCCAGTGCCCGTCGACGACCATCGCCACCCGCTTGGTCTTCAGCAGGATGCTCGTGCCGGGCACGTCGTCGCCGGTGGCCGCGAGCTGTCCGGGACCGGGAGAGACGCGGTGCTCGTAGATCAGGTCCTGGAGGTTCTGGAAGACCTCGATCGCCTCGGGGGCGTCGAGCAGGCACCTGCGGCCCGCCTCGTCGGCGAAGTCCCCGCCGTTGCTGCGCAGGAACCCGTACCAGGCGGCGGGGTAGGTCAGGCTGCAGGAGAACCCGAACCGCCTGATCCGCCGGGGGTCGAACCCGGACTCGTCGGGGTGTCTCCCGTTCTGGTCCACGGTCAGCCTGTGGGCGTTCTCGACCAGCCGGTCCCAGGTCCAGGCGCTCGCCGCCAGGGCCGGGGGCGTCTCGGCCCCGGCCTCCGCGATCGCCGACCTGCTGTACCAGAGCAGTTCGATCTCGTTGGCGGTCGCGACGCCGTGCAGCCTGTCCTGCCCCGACCAGAGGTAGGCGTCGGAGAGGTAGCCCGCGAGCTGCGGGTACTTCGTCAGGTAGGGGAAGAGGTTGAGCAGTTTCCCCTGCTCGCCGAGGCGGAACGACATCGCCATCGGCACGTAGCCGACGTCGGGCATCCGGTTCCCGGCGACCAGGGTGTTGAGCTTCACGTGGTACTCGTCGGGGGTGAACAGCGCGGAGACCCTCACCCCGGGCTTCTTCTTCTCGAACTCGCGGAGCATCGCGGCGACGGCCTTCTGCTCGAACGCCGAGCCCCAGTACATGAACTGCAGCGACGCCTTTCCCGCCCTCTCGGCCCCGCCCCCCGCGCCGCACGCCGTGGCGGCGGCGCCGAGGGCGGCCAGGCCGCCCATCCTGAACAGGTCCCGTCTTCTCATGGGTTGAGTCCTTGCGCGAGGGGGATCCAGACCCGCATGGCGCCGCCGTCCCGGTTGTCCCACTGGTGGTAGGGGATCGCCGTGGCGGTCGTTCTCGTGCCGGTCGAAGGGGCGGTCGAAGGGGCGGTCGAAGGGAGCGCGGACGGGTCGGCGTGAGGGCCGGCCGGGGTCGTGAAGTACGGCAGGCCGGCCGGCGGCGCGGGCGGGAGGCGCACGGCGTCCGCCTCGATCAGCACGGTCCTGCCGACCCCGGGCAGGTCGGGCCGGTCCGGCCTGTCGAGGACGCGCAGCGGCGTGCCCGGCTCCAGCGCCAGGTCCTCGACGTCGGCGTCCTGGTCGGCCTGCTCGAAGCAGTAGACGAGCGGTCCCCGCTCCAGGGCCACGCACCCGCGCAGCGCGTCGATCCTGCGGTGCGGGTGGACCAGCCGGGGGGACATGTCCAGGTCGAGGGTGAAGGTGTCGCCCAGCCGCCACGCGCGCCGGATGGCGGCGTAGCCGTCGGGGCCGGGGGTCAGGTCGCCCGCCGCGCTCCACGCCGGGATCCGCAGCCGCAGCGTCCGGACGGTGCCGGGCGCCTCGCGGACGGTGAAGACGATCCGGCCGTCCCACGGGTAGTCGGTCTCGACGGCCAGGGTGATCGCGCCGGCGCGGATCAGGCCGGGCACGTACTGGTGGACCGACAGCCCGTCGTCGTCGGCCGTGGCCACGTAGTGGCCCAGCGAGGAGACCAGCCGCATGATGTTCGGCGGGCAGCAGGCGCACGCGAACCACTCCCGGCGCCTGCCCAGGTAGGTGTCCTCGACGAGGTCGGTCCTGCGCTGCAACGGGTTGACGTAGAAGAACCGGGTGCCGTCGGCGGAGGTGGAGGCGGCGAAGGCGTTGTACAGCGTGCGTTCGATCAGGTCGGTGTAGCGGCCCTGCCCGGTGGCAAGGAACAGCCGCCAGCTCCAGTGGACGCTCGCCACGGCCGCGCAGCTCTCGTTGTAGGCCCGGTCCGGCGGCAGCTCGTAGCGCTCGCCGAACGCCTCGCCGTCGTGGCGCGAGCCGTGCCCGCCGGTGACGGAGGTCTTGGTGGCCACCATGTCCTCCCACCGGCGCACCGAGGACTCCAGCAGCGACGCGTCGCCCGTCTCGACGGCGACGTCGACGACGCCGGCGTCCAGGTAGAGCTGCCGCACGGCGTGGCCGACCGGGGTGCCGGCCTCCCGTACGGGCAGGTGGTCCTGCGCGTAGAGCGGTCCGGTGCCGACCTCGGCGATCAGCCCCTTGCCGCGGTCGTCGACCAGCCGGGAGGCGAGGTCCAGGTAGGGCCGGTGGCCGGTGAGGCGGTACAGCTCGACCAGGGCCGTCTCGACCTCGGCGTGACCGTCGATGCCGCCGTGGCCGCCGACCAGGAAGACGTCCACGAGGTGGTCGGCCAGGCGGCGCGCCACGGCGAGCAGCTCCTGGCCCGTCTCCTCGCCGCAGCCGGTCCTGACCGCGGCCACCGCGGCCTGGAAGAGGTGCCCGGCGCAGTACATCTCGTGGCTGTACTCCAGCTCGGCGAAGACCCTGTCCGGCTTCACCGTCTGGTAGTGCGAGTTGAGGTAGCCGTCCGCGCGCTGCGCCCTGGCCAGCAGGGCCGCGGACCCGGCGACGAACGCCCGGTAGGACTCGGCCGGGTCGCGGCCGTGCTCCCAGGCGACCGCCTCCAGCAGCTTGTACAGGTCCGAGTCCTGGAAGCGGTAGCCCCGGTACGGCCCCTCCCCCTCCCCCGCGGCCCACCTCAGGTTGGACAGGACGCCGGAGCTCTCCATCCTCTCCCGGCCGAGCGCGATGCCGGCCTCGCGGTTGATCCGCTGCCACCGCCCGAATGGCCCCCCGCCGATCTCGACGTCGTCGACGCCGAGCGGCCGGCGCGTGCCCGCCGGGGGGACCACCGGGCCGCGGATCCGATCACGAAAGTCAGCCATCGCACTCCCGGAAAATTTAGGAATAGGTTTTCTCCAGGGACCGTAAGATGTGACACACCACCCGTCAAGACCCGCCCTGCCCGACCCTGTACGTACATGCTGCTGAAAACCTTTTCAGTAATCTTTGGCGGCTTCTAGCTGGGATGACTTCCCAGCGTCGCCGCCGCTACGAAAAGTGGGCCTTGACGAGATATCGGTTTTCGCCAACACTCGGCTCAACCAAAAGTGAACACCGCGTGACATGCGCCTCACGCCTCCCCCGGCACGTACTGCCGGCGCCCACAGCTTCGCCGCGCGGTCTCGCTCGGCCCCTGCTCGGCCCTCGTTCGGCATTCGCTCGGATCTCCGCTCAGACCCCCCAGGAGCGTTCACCCATGAGACGACGCTGGTCGGCGATCATCGCCGCGGCCCTCGGGCTCTCCCTCGTGATGACCGCCGGCGGTTCCGCCGGCGCCGCCGCGCCCATCACCACCTCCATCTACACCGCCGACCCCGCCGCGCTGGTCGTCGGGGACACCCTGTACCTCTACACCGGGCACGACGAGGCGCCGGTCGGCGGGACGAACTTCGTCATGCGCGACTGGCACGTCTACAGCTCAAGCGACGCGACCAGCTTCACCGACCGGGGCGCCAAGCTGTCGCTGTCGAACTTCTCCTGGGCCGGCGGCGACGCGTGGGCGAGCGAGGTCGAGCGCGGCGCCGACGGCAGGTACTACTGGTACGTCTCGATCAACGGCAACGGCCCCGGCTGGATGAACATCGGCGTCGCGGTCGGCGACAGCCCGACCGGCCCGTTCACCGACGCCAAGGGCGGGCCGCTGATCAGCGACTCCACCCCCAACTCCTCACCGCTCAACATCGACCCCACCGTCTTCACCGACGACGACGGCCAGGTCTACATGTACTGGGGCTCCTACTACGGGCTGCGCGCCGCCCGGCTCAACGCCGACATGACCTCGATCAACGGCCCGGTCGTCACCCCCGCCGGCGTGAGCAACTTCTGGGAGGCCCCCTGGATGTTCAAGCGCAACGGCGTCTACTACCTGGCCTACGCCGCCAACGACTCCGGCTGCTCGGCCCCCGGCTACGCCTGCGTCCGCTACGCCACCGCCTCCAGCCCCATGGGCCCGTGGACCCACCGCGGCGTCGTGCTCGACCAGGTCACCTCCACCACGAACCACCCGGCGATCATCGAGTACAAGGGCCAGTGGTACATGGTGTACCACAACACCGGGGCCCCCGGCGGCGGCGACTTCCGCAGGTCGGTCACCCTGGACAAGCTGTACTTCAACGCCGACGGCACCATGCGGAAGGTCGTCCAGACCACCGGCCCCGCCGGCCCGGCCAACCTCGCCGTCAACGCCACGCCGTCCACCTCCTACGTCTCCCCCTGGGAGACGCTCGGCGCCGTCAACGACGGCTTCACCCCGACGAGCTCGGCCGACCGCAGCCACGGCGCCTACGGCAACTGGGACCACCAGGGCACCGAGTGGATCGAGTACCGCTGGCCCACCGCCCAGAACATCAGGTCGGTCAAGACCTACTGGTTCGACGACGACCAGGGCATCGACCTGCCGGCCTCCTGCCAGGTGCAGTACTGGAACGGCAGCGCCTACGTGAACGTGCCCGGCCAGTCGTCCTGCGGGACCGCGGCCGGCACCTTCAACACGACCACGTTCAACCAGGTCAGCACCACCCGGCTGCGGATGAGCATCACCTCCAGACCCGCCCTGTCCACGGGCGTCCTGGAGTGGCAGGTCTTCTCCTAGACCGCGTCCCCGCGTCACCGCGTCCCCGCGTCCCCGCGTCCCCGCGTCACCGCGTCCCCGCGTCACCGCGTCACCGCGTCACCGCGTCACCGCGTCACCGCGTCACCGCGTCACCGGCACCGAAGAATTGAGGTCGTATGTTATGAAACGCCTGTTCGTCTCTCTCCTGCTCCTCGCCTCCGCCCTGGTCGCCGTGCCCACGCCCGCCGCGCACGCCGCCCCCACCGTCACGGTCGTCGACATGTTCGGCAGGACGATCAACGACCACGGGGTCCAGCTCGTCGACTGGCAGGGATACCTGGCCAACCCCTACGTCGAGCTCACCGTCCGCCCGCCCGAGGGCGTGACCTACCCCGTCACCGTCGACCTCAAGGCCGAGGGCACCTCGCGCCTGATGATGGACCTGCCCAGCCAGCTCACCGCCACCGGCGCCACCAAGCGGCTGACGTTCGCGAACGCGGCGGAGCAGAAGGTCTTCCGGCTGGCCGTCCACTCCAAGCGCGCCCCCGGCCAGGACGAGCTGTACACGCTCCGGCTCACCACCACCGACGCCGGCCGGCAGGTCTACAACCAGTCCATGCCGATCAGGGTGCAGCAGGACGAGAAGACCGCGCTGGAGCCCGGCATCCCCGTCACCTTCGACTACCGCCACGACAACATCACCGGGTACTTCTCGCAGCCGGCCTTCCGCACCGCCGCCGAGGAGGCGGTGAAGGACTGGTTCCGGTTCTTCGAGATGGCGCCGTTCGACACGGTCGCGGCCGGGGCGGAGAACAACCACCTGCCCGGCAACGAGTGGCAGAACATGATCAACGTGACCAACGACCGGGCCTACACCGGCATGTACGTGTTCTTCCGCGGCATTCAGAGCCCGCACTCCACCGGCTACCCCGCGCGCAACGGCAAGTACCACACCCGCCAGGGACAGCAGCTCCCCGGCCCGCTGCACCGGTCCACCGCGATCATCTTCGAGTACGACGAGGCGGGCAAGCAGCTCTTCACCTCGCTGGCGGACGAGGACTGGTACAAGACGGAGATCCAGGGCTCGGTGCTGGACGTCCACGGCCTGGTCATGCACGAGTACGGCCACGCCGTCGCCTACCACAGCGACTGGGCCGGCATGCGTGACTACGTGAACTCCGGCGGCGTGAACGACCAGGACGTCATCGCCTACCAGGGCCGCGTCGTCCCGGTGGAGACGTCCGGCTACCACATCCCCGGCACCCAGCCCTACTGGGACCGCCTCAGCGGGCAGAGCGGCGGCTGGACGCACATGTTCCCCACCCGGCGCTGGATGCTGACCAAGCTCGCCCTGCTCATCGCCGAGAACGCCGGGTGGCGGATCAACCGCGACCTCACCCCGTTCCTGCCGCCGTCGATCGTCACCACCGCCCTGCCCCGGCCCGTCGCCGGCCAGGCCTACCGGCAGACGCTGGCCGCCAAGGGCGGCGTGCCCTTCTACGACTGGAGGATCACCGGCGGGAGCCTGCCGCCGGGGCTCACCCTGAACCGTTTCACCGGCGCCATCACCGGCACCACCACCTCGACGGCCCCGGCGACCTTCACCGTGCAGCTGCGCGACTACGACCGGCTGAGCACCCCGGTCACCAGGACCTTCACCCTCGGAGCGGGCGCGGAGCAGAACCTGGCCCCGGCCGCGACCCCGTCGGCCTCCTACACCTCCTCCTGGGAGAGCGTGGCCGCGATCAACGACGGCGTCACCCCGCCCTCGTCGAACGACACCGTCAACCCGCGCTGGGGCACCTGGCCCGAGACCGGCACGCAGTGGGCCGAGCTCACCTGGCCGTCGGCGCGGACGCTGAGGTCGGCGGAGGTCTACTTCTTCGACGACGACCAGGGCGTCGACCTGCCGGCGTCGTGGAAGCTGCAGTACTGGAACGGCACCGCCTACGTCGACGTACCCGGCCCGAGCGGCTATCCCGTGAACGCCGACGCGTTCAACCGGGTCACCTTCGGCGAGGTGAGCACCACCCGGCTCCGGGTCGTGCTGAACGGTGATCCGGACGCGGTCGGGCTACTGGAGGTGAGGGCCTTCGCCTGACCGGCCGCCGGCCCGGCCCGACCGGCCGGGCCGGCGGACGCGCGCCGGGGACGGGGGACGCCGCGGGAGGGGGCTCAGGGAAGGACGCCCTCCCAACGAGCGACCAGGACCTTGTCCCCGGCCCGCACCCTCACCTCGTCCCCGGGGCCGCCCAGGGCCGCCCGCACCGCCTCCGCCTGCTCCCCCCGGTACTCCCGGACGCCGTGGTTCCCGGACGTGATCGGTGTGGGGACGCCCTCGGGCCAGGTCGCCAGGCGGCCGGTCCGGGCGTTCGGGTCCTCGTACATGGTCACCGTGACCGGCCCGGTGCGGTCGGGGGTGCCGGTGGAGCGGACCCGGGCGTTCAGCGCGCCGAGACGTTCGATCGCGGCGACGACCCCGGCGTCCTCCGCCGACGGCGACCCCTCCAGCCGGGTCTCGTGGGTTCTCCCGGAGGCGTCCACGACGGTGACGACGGCGAAGGGCTGGTCGGTGGCGCCTCCGGTGCGGTCGAGGGTGCCCTGCCGTCCGGCCAGGCCGGCGACGAGCCGGGCCCGCAGCTCACGCAGCTCGGCCCCCGGCAGCCGGACGGCGACCCGTTCCCCGTCCCGCAGCGACATGGCCCGGCCGTCGGCGGTGACGCTCATGGCGTCGCCGCCGTCGCACGTCATCCCCAGGCACCTGTGGAACCGGACCACGACGTCGGAGGCCGGGCTCCCGGGGGTCGCCGTGGTCTTCGAGGTCGCGGTGGTCGCGGGCGGCGTGGAGGGCTCGACGGTCACGGTGGTCCCGGAAGACGTGGAGGGCTCGACGGTCGCGCCGCTCACGATGTCCGTGGCGCCCCCGGAACAGCCCGCCAGCAGAAGCAGGAACGTGACGGCGGCCGGCAGTAGTCGGATCACACCCTCGGAACGGATCGGGCGCCCGCGCGGTTCACGTGCTCTCCCCGGGTGGCGGGCACGTGCCGGGGCGCACGTGCCCCGGGAACGGGCACGTGCCGGGGCGCACGTGCCCCGGGTGGCGGGCACGTGCCGGGGCACCCTCGGGGCACGTGCCGGGGACGGGCGCCTTCCGGGTCAGGCCGGGGCCGACTCGGCGGCCTCCGCGGTCTCCCTGGCCCAGCGGTAGTCGGCCTTGCCCGCCGGGGAGCGGACCATCTCCTCGACGAAGGCGAACGTCCGGGGCACCTTGTAGCCGGAGATCTTCTCCCGGCAGTGGGCCTGGAGCTCCTCGGCCGTCGGGGCCGTGCCCGGACGCGGTTCGATCACCGCCGCCACCCGGTTGCCCCACCGCTCGTCCGGGATGCCGGTCACCACGGCGTCGAAGACCTCCGGGTGACCCTTGAGGACCGCCTCGACCTCCTCGGGGAAGACCTTCTCCGCACCGGTGTTGATACAGGCCGCCCCCCTGCCGAAGATCGCGATGGTGCCGTCCTTCTCGACCTTGGCCAGGTCGCCGGTGAGCAGCCAGCGCACGCCGTGCCGGTCGGTCACGAAGGTACGGGCCGTCTTGGCCTCGTCCCCGTAGTAGCCGGACGCGATGCGGCCGGTCCTGGCGACGACGCCCATCTCGTCCGAGCCAGGCACGACCGGCTCCAGCGACCCGTCGAGCACGGCCAGGCCCGCGTTGGGGTTCGCCTGGTAGCGCAGCCCCGACTCCGGGGAGGAGCCCGGGACCGCCGAGGCGGTGTATCCGGACTCGGTGGAGCCGAAGCTGTCGACGATCATCCGCCCTGGGAGGAGTTCCTCCAGGCGGGCGCGCACCGAGCCGGTGAGGATCGCGCCGGTGGAGCTGAGCACGAACAGCGACGACAGGTCGTAGGCGCCGGTCGCGATCTCGTCGGCCAGCGGCCGGGCCATGGCGTCGCCGGTCATGTTGACCGTCAGGACCTTCTCCCGCTCGATCGTCCGCAGCACCTCGGCCGCGTCGAACTTGCGCACGTACACCATGGTGCCGCCCATCCACCAGGTGATGAACGTGGCCATCTGGGCGGCGCCGTGCATCAGGGGGGCGGCCGCCATCATCGTCATCGGGCCGGCGGCGACGGCCGCGTCGATCACCTCCCGCGGCGTGGCGCGCGGCTCGCCGTAGGGGTTGCCGCCGCCGAAGGCGAAGAACAGGTCCTCGCTCCGCCACATCACGCCCTTGGGCATGCCGGTGGTCCCGCCGGTGTAGATGATGTAGATGTCGTCACCGGACCGCGCCGGGAACCCGCGCGTCCCCGGCTGATCCGCCAGCGCCTCCTCGTAGCGCACGGCGCCCTCGATCGTCGCGGGCCCGCCCACCGCGATCAGGTGTTCCAGGAGGGGTGTCTCCGGGACCACGGCCGCCACCCGGTCTGCGAACTCCACGTCGTACACCAGCGCCACGATGTCGGAGTCGCGGTAGAGGTAGAGCAGCTCGGCCTGGACGTAACGGTAGTTGACGTTGACCGGCACGGCCCGGAGCTTGAGCGCCGCCAGCACCGCCGTGACGTACTCGACGCCGTTGTAGAGGTGTACGCCCACGTGCTGCCCGGCGCGCACGCCGCGGCCCCGCAGGAAGTGCGCGAGCCGGTTGGCGTGCGCGTCCAGCTCGGCGTAGGTCAGGCGGCTGTCGCCGCAGACGACGGCCACGCGATCCCCGATCGCGTCGGCGAGTCCTTCGAACATGTCCGCGTGGTTGAACTCCATCGCGCCCCTCCTGGGGGATCAGGGTTTTTCGCTGCCGACCATCCACATCGCGAAGAACTGCGCGCCGCCCCCGTAGGCGTGCCCGAGGGCCCGCCGGGCGCCGTCCACCTGGTGCTCCCCGGCCATCCCGCGGACCTGCAGCGCGGCCTCGGCGAACCGGATCAGCCCCGAGGCGCCGATCGGGTTGCTCGACAGCACGCCGCCCGAGGGGTTCCACGGGATGTCGCCGTCCAGGGCGGTGGCCCCGGACTCGGTGAGCTTCCAGCCCTCCCCCTCGGCGGCGAAGCCGAGGTTCTCCAGCCACATCGGCTCGTACCAGGAGAAGGGCACGTACACCTCGGCGACGTCGATCTCCCGGCGCGGGTCGGTGATCCCGGCCTGCCGGTACACGTCGGCCGCGCAGTCCTTGCCGCCCCGCGGGTTCACGGTGTCGCGGCCCGCGCGGAAGATCGGCTCGGAGCGCATCGCGGTGCCCAGCACCCAGGCGGGGGTGCTGCCGGTGAGCTTGTCCGCCGCCGACAGCACCATCGCGCAGGCGCCGTCGGAGGACGGGCAGGTGTCGAGGTAGCGGATCGGCTCCCAGAGCATCGGGGTCGACTCGACCATCCTCAGGTCGATCCCGGGGATCTTGAGATGCGCGTACGGGTTCCTCAGCGCGTTGAGCCGGTCCTTGACGGCCACCAGGTGGCCGACGTGCTCGGGGGCGCCGGAGCGGCGGATGTACTCGCGGATGTGCGGGGCGAAGTAGCCGCCCGCGCCGACGACCAGCGAGGCGCTGAACGGCAGGTGGGTGGACAGGGCCCAGGTGGCGTTGGACTCCGACTGCTTCTCGAACGCCACCACCAGCACCCGGTCGTGCACGCCGCCCTGGATCAGCGAGGCGCCGACCAGCGCGGTGGAGCCGCCGACCGAGCCCGCGGTGTGCACCCGCATCATCGGCTTGCCCGCCGCGCCCAGCGCGTCGGCCAGGTACGCCTCGGGCATCATCACACCCTCGAACAGGTCGGGCGCCTTGCCGATGACGACCGCGTCGATGTCCTTCCAGGTCAGGCCCGCGTCCTCCAGCGCGCGCTGGGCGGCCTCGCGGACCAGCCCGGCGATGGAGACGTCGTGCCGCTTGGTCGTGTAGCGGGTCTGGCCGACGCCGATGACGGCGCAGGGGTCACCACTGCTCATGCTCGCCCACCGTTCCTCGCTCGCTTCCCCGCCCGCCCGGACCGCCCGAGCCGCCCGGACCGCCCGAGCCGTCCGAGCCGCCCGGACCGCCCGGACCCTCCAGGCCGCGCCCGCCCCGCTCCACCGGATCCATCGGTCAGGCCTCCATCACGGCGACGAGGTTCTGCTGCAGGCAGGGGCCGGCGGTGGCGTGCCCGACGACGCGGCCGGCGCTGCCGTCCAGGATGCGCCCGGCCGCCTCGCCGAGCCTGATCAGGCCGGTGGCCATGACCGGGTTGGCGGCCAGCGGGCCGCCGCTCGGGTTGATCCGGGTGCCCTCGGGCAGCTCCAGCGCCCGGCGCAGCACGACCTCCTCGTGGCTGAACTGCGCGTGCAGCTCGGCCACGTCGACGCCGCCCTTGCCGACCCCCGCGGCCCGCGCCGCGTCGGCCGCCGAGACCGACCGGGCCAGGTCGCGCATGCCCAGGTAGTGCGGCTCGATCCGGTGGGCGATCCCGGTGATCCAGGCCGGGCGCTCGGCGAGCTCCCTGGCCGCGTCCCCCGCGGCCAGCACCACCGCGGCGGCGCCGTCGGTGATCGGCGCGATGTCGTACGGCCGCAGCGGCGCGACCTCGGCCTCGTCCCCCTCCGGGTCCGGCAGGTCCAGGGCGCGCGGGTTGGCGCGGCCGTCGGCGCGGCTGCGCCGCACGATCTCGTCCAGCTCGGCCCGGTCGGCGCCCACCGCCGACGCCTGCAGCGCCGCGAAGGAGACCTGGTCCAGGCCGAGCGGGGCCAGGTAGTACGGGTCGAGCTGGAGCGTCATGATCTCCCGCAGGTCGCCCTGGGAGGACTTGCCGAAGCCGTAGACCAGGGCCGTGTCGACGTCGCCGTGCTGGAGCCTGACCCACGCCTCGTACAGCGCCCAGGCCGCGTCCATCTCCACGTGGCTCTCGGAGATCGGCGGCCAGGCGCCGAGCGCGTCCAGCGCGGAGACGAAGGAGAACGGCGCGCCCGCCAGGTAGTCGCACGACCCCGAGCAGGTGAAGCCGAACGTGCGAAGCCCGGTCGCGGCCCTGACCTCCTCCAGCGGCGGCAGGATCAGCTCGGACTCGCTCTGTCCCTCGTCGACGGCGCTGTGCCGGGTCTGCGCGAACGCCACGATCGCTGTCTCGCGCATCTACAGCTCCACGTCCGGCTCGCCGGTGGGGGTGAACCACCTGATGTTCGACATTGACATCGTCCGTTCCTCCTCGGGCACCCACACGGCCCGCACCCGCATGCCCTGGCGCACCTCGTGCGCCGGGACCCCGCCGACCAGCGCGATCATCGGGATGTCGGTGCCGTCCAGCCGGATGTACGCCGAGACGAACGGCACCTCGGGCGCGCGCGGGTCGGGCAGGTTGTTGATGGCGAAGGTCGTGATCGTGCCGGTGTCGGGCACGACCGTCTCCTCGGTGATCGTGACGCCGCACTCGGGACAGGAGAGCCGGTAGGGCACGTAGACCTTCCCGCAGGTGCCGCACCGGCAGCCGATGAGCACGCCCTGGGCGACCCCCTCCAGGAAGCGGGTCAGCGCCAGGCCGGGGGTGACGGTGTACTCGACGCGGACCTCGGAGACGATCCGGGTGACCTCGGGGACGAAGCTCTCGATGTCGGTGATGTGGCCGGTGCGCGCGGCCCGCCAGCGGGGGCGGACCCGCAGCCCCGGGCGCATCGCCTTGACGTCGCCCGCGTCGACCGCGTGCACCAGCGCGGTGTCGGCGCCGTCCGGCCGGATCAGCGCCCAGGCGAACGGCCGGTCCAGCGGGTGGCCCTTGCGCGGGGTGCTCACCCACGCCCAGCTCTCCACGGTGCCGGCCGGGCCGACCTCGACGTACTCGCCGGTGACCGACTCGCCGGTGTCGGGGTCGTACTCCAGCGGCGGCACCAGCGTCCGCCCGGCGGCCGTGCGGACCCCGACGAGGCGCCCGTCGCGCAGCTCGGTCAGGAAGCGCCCGATCACCGGTCCGGTCGTGCGGGTGTAGCCGCCGGGGAACTCCAGCACGTGCGTCGCCCGCGGCGCGCCGCCGTCCCCGCCCCCGCTCCCGCCACCGTCCCCGCCCCCGCTCCCGCCACCGTTCCCGCCACCGTTCCCGCCACCGTTCCCGCCGTGGTCGCCGCCGTGGTCGCCGCCGTCGCCGGGGTGCCCGGCGGTCTCGCTAGATGGCACGTTCGTGTCCCTCCCAGTACGGGTCACGCAGCTTGCGTTTGAGGAGCTTGCCGTTGGGCTCGCGGGGCATCTCCGCGATGAAGTCCACGGAGCGGGGCCACTTCATCCTCGCCAGGCGGCCCCGGAGCGACTCGACCAGCTCGGCGGCCAGCTCGGGCGAGGGGTCCACCCCGGCGGCGGGCTCGACCACGGCCTTGATCTGCTCGCCCCACTCGTCGTCGGGGACGCCGAACACGGCCACGTCCGCGACCTTGGGGTGGACCATCAGCTCGTTCTCGATCTCGGCCGGGTAGATGTTGGCCCCGCCCGAGATGATCATGTCGGCCTTGCGGTCGCAGAGGAACAGGAAGCCCTCCTCGTTGAGGTAGCCGATGTCGCCGACGGTGAAGTGGTCGCGCAGCCGGTTCGCCGCCGTCTTGGCCGGGTCGCCCTTGTACTCGAAGGCGACGCCCGCCATCTTCATGTAGACGGTGCCCGGGGT
The DNA here is from genome assembly GCF_040640155.1 of Streptosporangium sp. NPDC023615. Taxonomy (NCBI): domain Bacteria; kingdom Bacillati; phylum Actinomycetota; class Actinomycetes; order Streptosporangiales; family Streptosporangiaceae; genus Streptosporangium; species Streptosporangium sp. NPDC023615. The sequence goes on along the minus strand of NZ_JBFABE010000016.1, from coordinate 67,795 downwards.
CCCGGCCGGGACGGGCTCCATGTCCTCGTCCACGATGAGCAGCTCGCTGATCGGCCAGGCCGTGCCGACCGTGCCGGGGTGGCGCTTCCACCCCTCGGGGGTGGCGATGGTGCCGCCGCCCTCGGTCGCGGCGTAGTACTCGTAGATGCAGTCGCCCCACCATTCGAGCATCGCCCACTTCACCGGGACCGGGCAGGGGGCGGCGGCGTGGATCATCCACCGGAGCGAGGACAGGTCGTACTTCGCCCGCGTCCCGGCGGGGAGCGCGAGCAGGCGCTTGAAGTGGGTGGGGACCATGTGCGAGCTGGTCACGCGGTACCTCTCGCAGAGCCGCAGCGTCTCCTCGGCGTCCCACCGGTCCATGTAGACGAGGGTGTGTCCCATGTGCAGGGCCGTCCCGCCGAACTGGGTGACCGCGGTGTGGTAGTTCGGCGAGGTGACCAGGTGGGCGTTCTCCCCGCGCGGGGTGACGCCGAACAGGGAGAGCAGGAACGTCATCAGCTCGGCGGCGTCGTCGGGGTCCAGGCCGCTGAGCGCGCGGCGCACCCCCTTGGGCCTGCCGGTGGTGCCGGAGGTGTAGTGCATGGTGGCGCCCGCGGTGCGGTCGGCCGGGGCGGTGTCCGGCCGCCCCTCGGTCAGGTCCGAGACCGGCCGCGCCCCCCGCACCCGTCCGAACGCGAAGACCCGGTCGGGGGCGATGCCGGACGCGGCGGCGCCGCGCATGCCCTCCTCGGCGTGGCGCTCGTCCACGAAGAACGCCCCGGCCTCGCTGTCGGCGACGATGTAGCCGATCTCGGGGCCGGTGAGGTGCCAGTTGACCGGGGTGTAGTACCACCCGGCCTGGAGGGCGGCCAGGTAGAGGACGAGCCCGTCGGAGCCGTTGGGCACGAGGCCGCACACGCCGTCACCGGGCCGCAGGCCGAGGTCGCGCAGGCCGTGGACGAGCCGGTTGGCACGGGCCAGGAGGTCGCCGGCGCGGTGTTCGGTGCCGTCCGGGTCCACCGCGGCCACCCAGGTGGGGTCCGCCTGGGCCAGTCTCCAGAAACCGAGCGTGCCCATCGGCCGTCCTCTCTGTCGAAAGGCCCCGTCCCACCGGAGTGAATCACGTTCTCTTTTTTGCTTCAAAGCCTGGCGGGACGGGAAAGATGGAACAAGAATTCGTTCTTGTACGCATGGGCAGACTAACCCCGCGAGTCACACCGAGCAAGCGCTTGATAAGAGTGTTCGGCCCCGCCCTCGGCTCCGAGCCTTTCACGCCTCCCGCCGCCGTGGAAGGCGTGACGGAAGCGGCGGTTCGAGGCGGCGCGAGGCCGTCCGGACAGGCGTCGCGGATCGGGCGGGCGCGGGCGGGGCGCCCTGGTGGCGCGGGTGACGTCCGACCCAGGATTGCCGAACAAGTGCTTGGTTAACAAACGGAGGCCGTCCCGTGGAACTTCTGACGATCAGCACCCCGCACTGCCGGATCGAGCGTGACGGCCACGTGGTCGTCGTCACCCTGGACCGGCCAGAGGCGAGGAACGCCCTCTCCACGGACATGCTGGTCGGCCTGGCCGACGCCTGGGCGTACGTCTCGGCCGAGCCCGGGGTCCGCGTCGCCGTGCTGACCGGCGCGGGCGGCACGTTCTGCGCGGGCGCCGACCTCAAGGCCATGGGCACGCCCTCGGAGGATCCCCGGGTCAGGGAGCGGGCCGCGGCCATCCCGGACTTCCACTGGAAGGGCCTGCTCCGCGACCCCGAGGCGCTGCCGACCAAGCCGATCGTCTGCGCGGTCGAGGGGTACGCCGTGGCCGGGGGCACCGAGCTGCTGGTCGGCACCGACCTGCGGGTGGTCGCCGAGTCGGCGACGCTCGGCCTGTTCGAGGCGCGGCGCGCCCTGTTCCCGATGGGCGGCTCGGCCGTCCGCCTCCCCCGCCAGATCCCCTACGCCTTCGCCATGGACATCCTGCTGACCGGCCGGGCCGTCACCGCCGCCGAGGCGCTGGCCATGGGCCTGGTCAACCGGGTCGTCCCCGACGGCCGGGCGCTGGCCGCCGCCCTGGAGATCGCCGCCCAGGTCGCCGAGTGCGGCCCGCTCGCCGTCCAGGCCATCCTGCGCACCTACCGCGAGACCCTGGGCATGGCCGAGGCGGAGGCCCTGAAGGTCTCCGACGGCCTGGGCTGGCCGGTGATCGCCTCGCAGGACGCCAAGGAGGGCTCGCGCGCCTTCCGCGAGAAGCGCCCGGCCGTCTACCGGGGCGAGTGATCCCCGGCCGCCGGTGACCCGGCCCGGCCGGCCCGGCGGGCGGGGCCGGGCCGGCGCGGTCGCGTCAGTCCTCCACGAGCTGGGGGACGGCGGGCTGCCGGCCGCACGGGGTGGTCCTGATCTCCTCCGGCCAGGCGAGGGTGACGCCCAGGGTCTCGGTGAGCGTCCGCCGGAAGTCGGCGAGCCGGGCCGGGTCGGAGCGGATCTTGCGCGGCGGCAGGTCGGTGTCGAGGGCCTGGGCCACCAGCGCGCCCACGGCCTCGCCGATGCTCCACTCGACCGGGTGGAGCCGGTAGCAGCCGTTGGTGACGTGGGTGGTGCCGATGTTCTTGTTCGCGGGCAGCAGGTTGTCGACCCGCTGCGGCAGCAGCGCGCCGAGCGGGATCTGGAAGGGGTAGCAGTCCACGTCGACGTAGGTGCGGCCCGACGTGCTCGGGTGCAGGTCGATCCGGTAGGAGCCGAGCCCGACCGCGTCGGCGAACACCTCGGACCCGGCGAGGGGCCCGCCGGGCGACCCGCCGGAACCGGCGCGCGCCTGGACCCCGACGTGCTGCTCCAGCACGGTGAACTCGGCCCTGATCCGCCGCGACTCGCGGACGTACACCGCCTTGGCCAGGCCGTCCTCGGTGCCGACGAGGTCGGGGCGCGGACGCAGGCCCGGGTATCCGGCCTCGGTCTGCATCCAGTACAGGAACGACAGCGACAGGTCGCGGGCACCGGCCAGCGCGGCCTCCCGGTCGGCGCCCGGGCCGATCAGCGGCCGGTCCCAGTAGTCGATCTGCGGCCAGTTCACCAGGGTGACGTCGTGGGAGATGACGCCGGGCTCGTACTGCTCGGCGGCCACGATCCGGCGGAAGTGCCACAGGTCGTGCTTCCCGGGGACGTGCCCGTTGTCGTGGAACAGGCCGCGCGAGCGCACCGACAGGTCGATCGGTTCGACGTCGGTCCAGGAGAGCTGGGGTCCGGGCCAGAACGGCGGCCGGTGGGTGCTCCAGTGGGCGTACCCCGCCGGGCGGTCGATCGTGTGGTCCTCGCCCGGCCGGTACTCCAGCGGGAAGCACCAGCTCACGGCCTGCTGGTCGAGGGGGTCGGCCACGGGCGCGGCGTGCGGCTCCCCGGTGTCGTCGACACCCTCGGCGCCCACCACGTGCTCGACCCCGGCCAGCGGGAGCAGGTCGCCCAGATCGGTGGCGTCCACGACGTAGTCGGCCGTCACGACCAGCTCGGTCCCGTCGGGCCGGGCGAAGGTGACCGCGTCGACCCGGTCGCCCGTCACCTCGGCCGCCACGGGCGCGTGCCGCAGCAGCACGGTGACCAGCCCCGCGGTCCGGTACGGCGCGAGCATCTCCTCGATGACGGCCAGCGCCGCCCGCGGCTCGTGGCACAGCCCGCTGACCACGCCGAGCCCCGGGTTGAGCAGGCGCTGCGCGGCCACCGAGGGGCGCAGCGGGTAGTTGCGGCGGTAGTGGCCGCGGATGCCCTCGCGCAGCCTGCGGTAGCTCGGCGAGGCGTAGCGCGACTCGATCCACGGGTTCTCGTCCGGCGGGACCGCCTGGCTGGTGAGCTGGCCGCCCAGCCAGTCGGTCTCCTCGGTGAGCACCACCCGCCGGCCGAGTCGCGCGGCGGTCAGCGCCGCGGCGACACCGCCGAGGCCTCCGCCGACCACCAGCACCGGCGCGTGCGTCTCCTGCATGATCATCCCTTCACGCCGCCCTCGGACAGACCGGCGACGAAACTGCGTTGGTTGAAGACGAAGACGGCCAGGACCGGCAGCAGCACCAGCACCGAGCCGGCCATGGCGGGCCCGTAGGCGACGTTCCCGCCGGTCAGGAACTGGCTCAGGGCGAGCTGGACGGTCTGCGTCCCCGGCGAGCTCGTGATGACGAGCGGCCAGAGGAAGTCGTCCCAGACGGCGGTGAAGGCGAACACCGCGACGGTCGCGACCAGCGGCCTCGCCAGCGGCAGGTAGATCCTCCAGAAGAGCCTGAACTCGCTCGCGCCGTCGACGCGGGCGGCCTCCCCCAGCTCGTCGGGGAGCCCCATGAAGTACTGCCGGGCCAGGAAGACGTTGAGGGGCCCGATCAGGTGCGGCAGGGTCAGCCCCGCCAGCGAGTCGAGCAGCCCGGAGCCGCCCCGCCCGAGGACGTCGTTCCCGCCCGTCAGCGGGATGCCCTTGGCGATCAGGAACAGCGGGATGACGGTCACCGCCACCGGGACCATCGTGGTCGCGACGATCGTCATGAAGATCGCGTTGCTTCCCCGGTAGGGCAGCTTGGCGAAGGCGTACCCGGCCAGCAGCGTGAACACGCAGTTGGCGACGACGACCAGCAGGGCGACGACCAGCGAGTTCGTCATCGCGGTGGCGAGGTTGCCCGCGTCCAGGGCGACGGAGAAGTTGTCGAGCACCGGGTCGTCCGGCAGCAGCCTCGGCTCGGCCGAGAACACCTCCGACTCGGGCTTGAAGGCGATCGAGACCATCCACCAGAACGGGACGAGCACCAGCAGCGTGGCGATGACCAGCGCGACCACGGACCCCGGCCTGCGCATCACTTCCTCCCGTTCCCGCGCATCGCGACGAGCGCGAAGGCGAAGATCGCCGCGAACAGCACGAAGGCCATGGCACTGGCGGAGCCGAACCGGTTGTTCTGGAACGCCTCCTGGTAGATCAGGTAGTTGGTGGTCGTCGTCGAGCCCAGCGGCCCGCCGCCGGTGAGGATGAAGATCTCGGCGAACGACTGCGACAGGTAGACGATGTTGATCGTGACCACGTAGACCATGACCGGCCGCAGGCCCGGCAGCGTCACGTGCCGGAACCGCGCCCAGGCACCCGCGCCGTCCATCTTGGCGGCCTCGTACAGGACGCCCGGGATCGCCTGGAGCCCGGCGAGGAACAGCACCATGTTGCCGCCGAGGGCCTTCCACACCCGCATGACCGCGACCGAGTGCAGGGCGCTGTCCTCGTCGAGGAGCCAGTCGCGGGGAGCGAGGCCGAGGGAGGCGGCGAGGTCGTTGAACCACCCGTCCGGGGAGTACATCCACAGCCACACCAGGCTGACCGCCGTCAGCGGGACGATGCGGGGCAGGAACAGCCCGGCCCGCAGCAGCCCGATGCCGGGGATCCTCCGGTTGGCCAGCAGCGCCAGGCCGAGCGCGATGCCGACCGCGAACGGCAGCACCTCCGCGACGAACTGCACGGTCACCCGCAGGGACTTCAGGAAGTCCGCCGAGCCGAGCAGTGCCGTGTAGTTGCCGACGCCGACCGGCCGGGGCGCCCCGCGGTCGAGCGGGCTGTAGCTGGTGAAACTCAGGTAGAACCCGTACAGCACCGGGAAGAGCTGGAAGACGGCCAGGTAGACCAGGACCGGGGCGGTGAAGACGAGACCGACGAGCCTGCGGCGGCCGGTCGGGCCCCTTCCCGAGGTCCCGCGGGTCCCCCGGGTCCCCCGGAGGCCCCGGAGGCCGGTCCGCGACCGTGCCGCGGACCGGTCCCCGCCACGCTCGGCCAGGAGGGCCATCACTGGGCCGCGAGGAGCGGCCCGGCCTCGGCCGCCGCGTCGTCCAGGGCCTTCTTCGCGGTCGCCTTCCCGGCCAGCGCCTCCTCCAGGTGCTTGTCGAGCACGTCGCGGACCTGCACCCAGGCCGGGACGTTCGGGCTGCCCTGGTAGGCGGGGGCGGCGTCGATGAACGGCTTCAGCAGCGGCTGCCCGGTGACGTAGGCGCCCTGGGCGGCCGAGGCGCGCACCGGCAGCCCGCCGACGGCCTCGGCGTAGCGCTCGTTCACGCCCTTGGAGACCATGAACGCGGCGAACTTCCAGGCCAGGTCCTTCCTCGCCGAGTCGGCGTTGACGAACAGGCCGGTGGTCGCCCCGCCGAAGGTCTTGGCGTCGGCGGACCTCAGCGGGGGCAGCACCCCGATCTTCGAGGCGAGGTCGGGCACCGCCTTGACCATCTGGAGCACCTGCCCGGCGGTCGCGGAGACCATCGCCGCCTTGCCGGTGGCGAGCGGGTTCTGCCCGGCGGGCTGGTTGGCGAAGTCGCGGCCGAGCTGGTCGCTCACCTTGGCGTCGCCGCCGTAGAGGCCGGCGAAGTACTCCAGCGCCTTCACGCCCTCGGGCGAGTTCCAGGTGACCTGCCGGCCGTCCTGCGACAGCAGCGTGCCACCCTCGGAGCCGATCAGCGCCTGGAAGCTCTGCACGCGCTGGATCTTGGCGGACTGGAGCATCAGCCCGGCCCGCTGGATCGTTCCACCGTCGCGGACGGCCAGCTTCCCGGCCGCCTCGGCGGCCTCCGCCCAGGTGGCCGGCTCGGTGACGCCCGCCTCCGACAGCAGGTCCTTGCGGTAGGCGACGAGGACGCCGTTGCCGCCCAGCGGGATCAGGTACTGCGTGCCGTCCACCTGGCCGCCGGCCAGGTAGGGCTCCAGGTCGGCCCTGTCCTCGGCGGGCAGGGCGGCGACCCGGTCGTCGAGCGGCTCGATCCGCTTGGCGGCGGCGAAACCGGCGGCGGCGGCCGGGCCGTGGCCGAACACGTCGGGGGCGCTGTTGCCGGCGAAGCCGGCGTTGAGCTTGGGCGAGATCTGGGCCCAGTCCACGAAGGTCACCTGGACCTTCGCCCCGTTGGCGGCCTCGAACTCCGGCACCAGCTTCTTGGTGACGAGCTCGATCTCCGGGGCGGAGTTGCCGGGGAACCAGACGGTCAGCGCGGCGTTCGCGTCCCCGCCGCCCGTCGTGCCGCCGGCGCCGCCACCGCCCGTCCCGCAGGCCGTCACGGCGAGAAGGACGCCCGCCGCGGTCGCGGCGGTGAGGAATCCGCGCCTGTCGGCGGTCGTCCACCGGTTTGTGATCATGAGCTGCTCCTGTTTCGGAGGGTGATTCGAAGGGGGAAGGTCGGCTCCCGGCGCTGGACCGCCGGGAGCCGGGGGCGTTCGGTCGTGGCCGGGGCCGGGCGAACGATCGGGTGGTCGCCCGGAGCCCGGGGATCCGGGGATCCCGGGGGTCGGGGGGTCGGGGGGTCGGGGGGTCGGGGGTCCGGTCGTGGTCAGGATCGGGGAGGGCCGATCATGTGGTCCTCGGGCAGGCCGCAGGGCAGCAGGTGGCGGTGGTCGCCGGGGTCCTCGGAGCCGGCCAGGATGCGGGTGAGCGTCTTCACCGCGCTCCGGCCCATCTCGTTGCGGGGGATCCGCAGGCTGCTCCAGCCGCTCTCGGTCATCGTCACCAGGACGACCACCGACATGTCCGCCGGAGCGGCCATGCCGCGCTCGCCCAGCGCGGCGACGAGCTGCCTGGCCAGCGGCTCGTTCTCGGCCAGGACGGCGGTGACGCCGCCGGCGTGCGCGGCGTCGACCCAGGCCGGGTCGAGCTGCGAGGTGACGTACATCAGCTCGGGCAGTCCCGCCTCGGCGCAGCCGGCCCGGTAGCCGGCCTCCTTGTCGAGGAAGACCTCCATCCGGTCCGGTCCGGTGACGTAGGCGACGCGCCGGTGGCCCAGCGCGGCGAGCCTGGCGACGACCTCCCTGACGGCGCTGGCGTAGTCGGCGCCGACCCAGGCGATCTCGGTGCCGGGCACGGTCCTGCGCCCTATGTGGACGAAGGGGTATCCCTCGGCGGCGAGCCGGGCCAGTTCGGTGGAGCCGGGCTCGACGCCGAGCAGCACGCTGCCGTCCGCGAGCGCGAGCCGGTTCATCCCGTCGCTGTAGATCCGGCGGCGGCCGTCGAGGTCCTCGGTGGAGGCGAAGAGCACCAGGTCGTAGCCGTCGGCGACGGCCTGCTGCTCGATGCCGACCAGGAACTCGTGGTAGAAGTCGAGCTGGTCGACCGGGAAGATCGATTCGAAGGTGTGGACGCCGAGCAGCCGGTTGCGCTTCCCGCGCAGGCTGCGGGCCGCCGGATTGGCGGCGTAGCCGAGCTGGCGCACCGCCTCCAGCACGCGCTGGGCGGTCTGCTCCGGGATCCCGGTCTCCGGGCCCCGGCCGTTGACGACCGCGGAGACCGTGGCCTGGGAGACGCCCGCGAGCTTGGCAACGTCGGCCTGGCGGGCCCGGCGCCGCTGTACGTCCATCACTCTCCTAATTCGTATCAGCTAAGCGGAAACAGCCAATGGGGTGTACTGGCTAATTCGTATTGGCGAAACCGTTGCAAGCCGGACCGGGTCCTGTCAACACCTTCGGCGAAAGGATCTCGAAACCTGCCGGAAACCCGCCCTTGACGACCCCGAAGCCCGGCGGCTACCTTCCCGGTACGAATCGGGGGAGCAGATGTTTTCGCAGGTCATGTATTACTAATACGAATCAGAGGTATCAGCGTGGGGCTTTCCGGCGCCTCGGCCGTCCTGGCACTCGTCACCGCACTCCTCCTTCCCCACGTCCCGCCCCAGGTCGCGTCCGCGGGCACCTCCCCCGCCGGCGCGGCCGGGGCCGCCCGCACCGTCGCGGCCACGACCTTCCCGGCCGGCGCCGCCGTGGCCTCGCGCGCCGCCGTGGCCGGGACCACCTACCACGTCGACGCGACCGCCGGCTCCGACGCCGCCGCCGGCACCTCGCCCTCGACGGCCTGGAAGACGCTCGGCAAGGTCAACGCCCAGACCTTCGGCCCCGGCGACCGCGTCCTGCTCAGGTCCGGCGGCGTCTGGACGGGCCAGTACCTCGACCTGCACGGCTCGGGCGCCGCCGGATCGCCGATCGTCCTGGGCCGGTACGGCACCGGGGCGAGACCCGTCGTCGACTTCGCCGACACGGCCGTCGGCGGCGAGGGCTTCGGGGTGCGGCTGAGGAACGTCTCGCACTGGGAGATCGGCGATCTGGAGATCACCAGCGGGCAGCAGCCCACCGACCGGCGGCGCAGCGGCGTCCTCGTCGTCGGCGAGGGCACCGGCGCGGGGGACCTCGCCCACATCCACGTCAGGAACATGTACGTCCACGACGTGTTCGGCACCGACCGGCGGACCGGCGGGATCAACCTCCACGCCCGCGGGACCGCCACCGGCCCCGAGAGCACCTGGACGGACGTGCTCATCGAGGGCAACACCGTCGACAACGTCGCCGACACCGGCATCCAGACCATGACCGACGCGCTGCTCAACACCACGTGGGCGCACGACATGGACGCCTTCCGGAACCTGGTGATCCGCGGCAACACCGTCACCCGGATCCACCGCGACGGGATCCTCGTCCGCTCCGGGCTGGCCCCGCTCGTCGAGCGCAACACCACCGACCGGATCGGCGAGTCCACCACCTCGACCCTGCCCTACCTCGACGACATCGCGGTCGTCGCCGCGCAGTGGATGTACGCCACGACCGACGCGGTCTTCCAGTTCAACCAGGCGTTCCGCACCCGCAGGCTCGACGGCGACGGCCAGCCCTGGGACTTCGACCAGAGGGTCTACCGCAGCGTCTACCAGTACAACTACAGCCAGGACAACGAGGGCGGCACGCTGCTCGTCATGGACCAGACCGACGACAACGTCTTCCGCTACAACATCTCCCAGAACGACCTCGACCGCAGCGTCGGGGTGTTCCACCTGGTCAACGGCTCGGGAGACCTGAGGGTCCACAACAACGTCTTCTACCGCTCGGCCGGGCAGACCGGCCAGATGACCGGGACCTCGACCGGCCAGGTGGCCTACGTCGGCAACATCTTCGTGAACCAGGCGGGCGGCGCCTACAGCGTCAGCGGCAACGTCACCTACGACCACAACCTCTACTGGGGCGCCAACGCCGCCCAGCCCGGCGACCCGAACGAGATCGTCGCCGATCCCCGGTTCGTGGCGCCGGGCGGCGCGACCGACCTGGCCTCCGCGGGCGCCTACAGGCTCCGGCCGGGCTCGCCCGCGATCGACAGCGGCGTCGCGGTCTCCCCCTCCGGCGGCCGGGACTTCTTCGGGACCGCGCTCTACCAGGGCGCCCCCGACCGGGGCGCGCACGAGTCGGCCGCCGTCCCCGCCACCGTCCTGCTGGCGGACGACTTCGGCGACGGCGACGCGGCGGGCTGGACGACCTCCGGCGGGACGTGGTCGATCACCGGCGGCGCGTACTCCCAGACCTCCGTCGCCGCCGGCGAGAGCCTCGCCGTCACCGGCTCGGCCGCCTGGACCGACTACACCGTCCAGGGCCGGGTCCGGCTGAACAACGCCGGCGCCAACGCGGGCCTGGTCCTCCGGTACGCCGGCCCGGCCGACTTCTACCTGTTCCGGATCAACGACGGCACCGACACCGCCGACCTGTACAGGAGGAGCGGCGGCACGCTCACCCTGGTCGCCTCCGCCTCCCTCCCGGTCGTCCCCGGCGCGTTCCGCACGCTCAGGGTGAGCGTGTCCGGCTCGGCGGTCACCTGCTCCGTCGACGGGACCCAGGTGCTCACCTGGGGCGCCGCCACCGGACCGGCGGTCGGCAGGGTCGGCCTCCGCATGCACACCAGCACCGCCACCCTCGACGACCTGATCGTCACGACGCCGTAGGACTCCGGACCCGGGACGCCCCGGAACCACGCGAGGGACACGGGGCTTCCGGTCCCACGCGACGGCACGGGGCGTCCCGGGTCCCAACGCGGCGGCACGGGGTGCCCCGGGCGGCGGGGGGCGAGCGCGCGGTCCGGCGCCCGTGCCGCCGGAAATGCAGGTGCGCGGTCTCGGATGGCTCTGTAGCGTTTCACGTGGTTCATCGGGCTCGGAGAGGGCGCGGGTCGAATCCGGTCGGTCATCGGTTCACCAGGTTCGATTCCTGAAGGGACCCTCGGGTCCCGAATCCGGCCGGAGTCGCCACATCCGCGTCTTCTCCCGGCCCGGTGAGCTGGTCGGTCCTGCCGGCGGTACGGGTCGAATCTCGATCGGTTACCGCCTTCCAAGCGGGTGACGCGGGTTCGAATCCCGCCGGATCCACCACACGGGTCCGTCGTCCAGCGGCCCAGGACACCTATGCCGGTCGGAGCTCCCACATCCGTACCACCGGCAGGACCGACCGGAAGGGGAGGGCGGGTCGAAGAACGTCGGTTATGGGATCAATGTGTCGCGGGTTCGAGTCCCGCCGCCGTGGCCCGGCCACGACGTAGCTCAGACGGCAGAGCGATTGGAAAAGCCCGGCGCTCGACACCACATCCGCCCTCCCCTTTCGCGTGCCCGCACCCCGGTGGGCCGCGTCCCCGCATCCGCCCCCCGGCGGGTCGAGCCAGTGAAGGAGAGGCGCCATGGCACGTGATCCACTCGCGAGGATCTCCATGATCGCGACGTCACAGATGCGGCGCATCCCCGGACGCCGCGACCAGGTCCGCAACAACGCCGGAGGCTACGTCTTCGCCAAGGACGTCTGGGAGAGGCTGGAGGACTTCCTGATCCTCGGCACGACCGGGGGCACGTACTACGTGGGCGAGGACGAGCTGACGGCCGACAACGCCGGCGTGCTGTTCGAGGCGATCGCCGAGGACGGCCCCCGCGCCGTCCGGACGATCCTGGACGTCTCCACCGCCCGGCCGCCCCGCGCGCCCAAGCCCCGCCCGGCCGTCTTCGCGCTCGCCGCGGCGTTCGCCCGCGGCGACCCGGCCACCCGCCAGGCCGTCAAGGGCGCGTTCCCGCACGTCGTGCGGACCACCGACCACCTGGCGATGTTCGTCGGCTACCTCAAGAGCCTCGGCGGCAAGGCGAGCCGCAACGGCTCCGCCCTGGTCGCGGGCCGGGCGCTGCGGACGACCCTGGCGAGCTGGTTCCTGCGCAACGAGCCGGACGCGGTGGCGTTCCGGGCGTGCAAGGCGGCGCAGCGCAGGACCCCCGCCGGGGAGACGCTCGCGCTGCGGGACGTGCTGCGCATCGCCCACCCCGCGGCCGCCACGCCCGCGCACCGGGCGCTGTTCGGCTGGATCGCGGGCAACGTCGGCGACGACGCGGCCCGCGAGGCGCTGCCCGCGGTCGACCGGTTCCTCACCGCCAAGGCGGTCACCACGCCGTCCGAGGCCGTGCGGGTCGTGTCGGAGCTGCGGGTGCCGTGGGAGTTCCTGCCGGACGCGATGCTGCGCGAGCCCGAGGTCTGGGACGCGCTGGTGGACACCGTCGGCCTGACCGCGCTCATCCGCAACCTCGCGCGGATGACCGTGATCGGCACGCTCACGCCCCTGGGCGACGCCACCCGCCGCGCGGTCGAGCGCCTCACCGACGCCGAGGCGCTCGTCCGGGCGCGGATCCACCCGATGGACGCCTGGCTGGCCCTGCGCGTCTACGGCTCCGGCGCCTCCCGGCCGAACCCGCGGGCCGAGGCCCGGACGTGGCGGCCCGTCCCGGCGATCCTGGACGCGCTGGAGGAGACCTACGAGCTCTCCTTCGGCACGGTCGAGCCGTCCGGGAAGCGGCTCCTGGTCGCCGTGGACTCCTCGGGGTCGATGAGCGGCACCTGGGGCGGCCGGCTCACCGTGGGCGGGTCGGAGATCGGCTCGCCGTACGAGGTGGGCTGCGCCATGGCGCTCATGCTGGCCCGCGTCGAGAGGGGGAACGTGCACGTCATCGACGTCGACACCGCCGTGCACGCCTCCAGGGTGAGCGCGCGGACGAACCTGCGGGAGATCGCCTCCTGGAGGCCCTCGGGGGGCGGCACCGACCTGTCGCTCCCGTTCGACTGGGCACTGCGGAAGAGGCTGCGCGTGGACGGCATCGTGGTGTTCACCGACAACGAGACCTGGGCGGGCCGCTCCCACCCGAGCCAGGCGCTGGCCGCCTACCGCAAGGCGGTCAACCCGGAGGCACGCGTCGTGGTCACCGCGATGACCGCCGCCGGGCACTCGATCGGCGACCCGCGGGACGCGGGCGTGCTGAACATGGCGGGCCTGGACGCGTCGCTGCCGGCGGTGGTGAACGCCTTCGTCCGGAGCCGCTGAGGGGGGGCCGGTCGCACGCTCGCCGTGACGACCGGCCTTCCCCGGGCCCGGCGGGGGGCGGGGGCGGGCCGGTCGCGTACCGGTCCGCCCTCCCCGGTCGCACCCTGGCAGGATGGGCGGGAGGCGCGACGAAGGAGACTCCGTGACATACGACGTGGCGGCCGTACGGGCCTGTTTCCCCGCCCTGGACGAGGGGGCGGCGCACTTCGACGGGCCGGGCGGCTCCCAGGTCCCCGAGGCGGTCGCGCGGGCCGTGGCCGGCGCGCTGGGGTCGGCGGTCTCCAACCGGGGGGTCGAGACCGCCGCCGAGCGGCGCGCCGACCGGATCGTGACCGAGGCCCGCCAGGCCATGGCCGACCTGCTCGGCGCCCGGCCGGAGGGCGTCGTGTTCGGCCGGAGCATGACGCAGCTCACCTACGACATGGCCCGCGCGCTCGCCAGGGACTGGCGTCCCGGCGACGAGGTGATCGTCACCCGGCTCGACCACGACGCGAACATCCGGCCCTGGGTGCAGGCGGCCGAGGCGCGCGGGGTCACGGTCCGCTGGGCCGACTTCGACCCCGGGCGCGGCGAGCTGGACGTCGCCGAGATCGCCGGCCTGCTCGGCGGGCGCACCCGGCTGGTGGCCGTCACGGCCGCGTCGAACCTGCTGGGCACCCGCCCGGACGTCCCGGCGATCGCCGAGCGCGTGCACGCGGCCGGGGCCCTGCTCTACGTCGACGGCGTGCACCTGACGCCGCACGCGCCGGTCGACCTGGCCCGGCTCGGCGCCGACTTCTACGCCTGCTCGCCCTACAAGTTCCTCGGCCCGCACCTGGGCGTGCTCGCCGCCGATCCCGCCCTGCTGGAGACGATCCACCCCGACAAGCTGCTGCCCTCCGCCGACGCGGTGCCCGAGCGCTTCGAGCTGGGCACGCTGCCGTACGAGCTGCTCGCCGGGACGACGGCGGCCGTCGACTTCCTCGCCGGCCTCGTGCCGGGCGAGGGGACCCGGCGCGACCGGCTGGCCGCCTCCATGGCCGCGTTGCAGACGCACGAGAGGTCCATGCTCGACCGGCTCGACACCGGCCTGGCCCAGATCGCCGGGGTGACCTCGTACGGCGCGGCGACGCGCGAGCGCACGCCCACGACGCTGTTCTCCGTCGACGGCGTCAAGCCCGCCGAGGTCTACCGGTTCCTGGCCGGGCGCGGCGTCAACGCCCCCGCGAGCAACTTCTACGCCCTGGAGTGCTCCCGGCGGCTGGGCCTCGGCGACACCGGCGCGGTCCGCGCCGGGATCGCCCCCTACACCGACGCCTCCGACGTGGACCGGCTCCTGGAGGGCGTCCGCGAGCTGGCCGGCACCTCGGCCCGATGAGACGCCCCGAGCCGGGACGGACCCGCACCCGGCAGAGCCGCGTACCCGATCAAATCAATTGCTCTGTTTTGTGACTGATAAATACGATCGCGGCATGCTCTGGGGGTTTCGCCTGGTTCGAGAAAGGACGTCTGCGCGATGCCGGATCTGATCCTCGACCTGGAGACCCAGGATCCCGACGACATACTGACCCTGTGCCTGGTCGGGGGCCATCCCGCGATACGGCTGCGTGCCGTCACCGTCACCCCCGGGTCGCCGGCCCAGGTGGGGCTGGTCAGGCATGTGCTGCGACTCCTGGATCTGGATGACGTCGCGGTGGGGGCCGTCGATCCGGGAACGGGCAAGGACCACGTGTCGGGCTTCCACCATCGCTGGCTCGGCAGTCGCCGCGGGGCGCCGCCGGACGCGCCACCCGCCGATGTCATCGCCGGGACCCTGCGGAGCCATCCGGGGGCCACCCTGCTCACCGGCGGCCCCCCGCGCAACCTCGGGCGGTTTCTCGGCGCCTGCCCGGAGGTGAGGCTGAGCCGCTGGGTGGCTCAGGGAGGGTTCGCCGGGGACAACGTCGTGCCGCCCGAGCACCGGTTGCCGAAGTTCGAGGGCCGCACCGTCTGCCCGACGTTCAACTTCAACGGCGCGCCCCGTGCGGCCCTGCTGGCGTTGTCCTCGAAGGACCGCATCGCACGGCGTGAACTGGTGTCCAAGAACGTCACCCACGGCGTCCTCTACGACCGGGAGTTCCACGAGCGGCTGCGACCGTACCGCGAACGCACCGCCGGGCTCGCCCTGGTGTTCGCCGGGATGGAGCACTACCTGCGCGAGCGGCCCGAGGGGAAGCTGCTGCACGACCCCACCGCGGCCTGCGTGGTTCTCGACCGCGCCATCGCCACCTGGGCGGAGGTCGAGGTGATCCGGGAGAGGGGCGAATGGGGCGTGCTGCCGGCGGCGGGCAGCGGGACGTTCATCACGACCTCGATCGACCACGAGCGGTTCTTCGAGGTCTTCGTCGGCGAGAACATCGGGCCGGACGGGGCCGACGTCGTCTCCGGTGCGCCCGTCGCCACCGAGACCCCGTGATCGCTCTCAGCGCCGGCGGCCGGCCGGGGGCTCCTCCCCGGCGGCACGAACGGGGACGGCCGTGAGAACACCCGCCCCGCTCCCGGCCGGCCCCGGCCGGCGTGTCCGGGAACACCTCTCCTCACCCGGCCGGGGCGGCCCTGCCTCGGGGCCGGGCCGCCGAAGAGGCCGCCGGTGACGCAGACCTGGGCCTCGGCCGAGAGCACCTCCAGCCGGACCGAGCGGCCCGGCTCGGTGAACGGGACGTGGCTCCTCCCGGGTCCTCATGCGGTAGCGCCACGCCCATGCACGTCGACGGGCGGCGGCAGCACCCGCAGTCGCTCGCGCAGATCCCGCACCGCGGCGACATCCACCTCCCCCAGCGTGGACGCCACCCGCCGAAGACGTTCCCGGGAGGTGGACCGCAGCCGATCCGCCGGCACCTGCTCCAGCACTCCCAGAGCGCGCGCCGCCGCGTCCCCCGGCCGGGTCGACGCCTCCGCCTGGGCGAGCACCAGCGTGGCCGCCGCCCACCCCGGCGCGTGGAGCACACAGCCCGCCACCGACGCCTCGGCGCGGCGAACGGCACGGTCGGCGCGGCCCAGGGCCAGCCACGCCTCCGCCTCGTGCAGATCGAGCTCGGCCGCGTCGAACCCGAACCGCCCCGGGGCGCCGCCGGTCGGATCCGCCGAGAGGATGGCCGTCGCCTCGCTGAGAGCGCGTTCGGCCTCGGCCGTCCGGCCGAGCCCGGCCAGAGACGGCAGGACGGCCCAGCCCAGGAGTTGAGCCCGCGCCGGTGCGCTCGGGGCGCGCTCCAGCCCGGCCTGCGCGTGGGTCAGCGCGGCGGGAAGGTCGTGGTGGGCACGGGCCAGCATGCTGGACGCCCCCAGGACCCACGACACCAGGCGAGCATCGCCGGCGTGCTCGCCGAGCGCCATGGCGACCGCCAGGTGCGCGCGGGCGCCACTGTGATCGGCAAGGTGGAACGCGAGGTTGCCGAGCAGCGCCGACAGCCATCCGGCCGCGCGGCGCAACTCGACGCCGGTCACATCGTCCGCGGGAGCGGCCAGCGCGTCTCCGAGGAGTCCGCGGGCGGCGTGCACCTCGTCGAAGAGGACGCTCGGCGCGTGGCGGGAGTAGGTGAGCGCGTAGTGCTCCACCGCGGCCTCGGCCAGCTCCACCACCACCGGGCCGCCGCGCGGGGCGTCCAGCAGGGCCAGACGTAGCGACTCCCGGACGGCGGGCAGTCCACTGGCTGTGGTCATCGCATCTCCTGGCAGCAGGACCGGCACCCACCCAGGGTGGGCCTCGGCTCGACCGTATCCCGGCTCCCCGTCCCCGCACACGCATCGTGGCCGTAACCCGAGCTGGTCGGGGTGCGCCCCGTAGGCGCGGGCGAGCATCGTCGCGTACTCCGGGCCCGGCCGGTCGGGGCCGTGCTCCCATCGGCACAGCATCGCCTCCGACAGGGCGGTCGGTTTCAACCCGTCGGAGAGGTAGAGGTCGCCGATCCGGGCGACGGTCTGGGCCCGGGACCAGCCCAGCGCCAGCCGCCACGCCTCCAGCGGTGACACCTCCGGAAAGGCGCTGCGGATGGCGGTGACGATCCGCTCCACCGGGAAACCGTCGCACTGCCCGCGCATCCGCAGGGCAGCGGCCTCGCGTTGGATCTGTGCGCGTCTTGACCTGGTGACCTGCCCCACCTTGGGCCTCCACATGTCGAGCACACCGGCAGGCGAACTGTAACCGAGCGGATACTCACCGCGCAGGACACGGTGAGGTGATTGACCCCTCACCCTCAATGAGCGGCATGCGGATCGGCAATGACGTGGCCTTCGACAGGGAGGACCGTGAGAGAACAAGCCGACAGGCACCACCGACCGGAGGACCCGCCATGATCATCACCGCAGAACACTCACTTCTCCCCTCGATCCCCTGGGGGCTCACCCGCGCGACCGCCCCGCTCCCCCGGGCCGAGGCGTCGTACGACCACGTCACCCTCGATCCGGCGACCCAGACCACCGCCTTCCGTGACCGCGCCGCCGGCATCGTGGACATGGCCAAGAGCAAGGTCACGGTCACCACGTCGAAGGGCGGCGGCAGCGACGGCTCCAGCGGCAGCTCCAACGTCGCCGACGACTCCAACACCGACAGCTGATCCGGTGCGGCCCCCACGACAGATCGTGCTGGTTCTCACGTCAGCCGAAGACGTCACGGCCAACCTGGTCATCGAGGTGCTGAACGAGCGCCACGTCCAGGTCGCCCGCGTCGACCCGGCGGACATCGGCACGGATCTGCTGTTCGGCGCCTCCATCGGCGACGAGCACACGGAGTGGGACGGCCGGCTGCGTACGCCGAGCCGCGACATCGGGCTCGCGGAGGTCGGGGCGGTGTACTACCGCCGCCCCACCTCCTACGTCTCTCGGTTCGCCTGCCTGCCGCTTGTGGAGCAGCAGTTCAGCGCCGCCGAGGCTCAGCATGGGCTCGGCGGCGTCCTGCGCACCCTGCACGGCGCGGTGTACGTCAGCCACCCCGACGCGATCGGCCGCGCCGACTACAAGCCCGCCCAGCTCCAGACGGCCGCCCAGCTCGGGCTGGCCGTTCCTCGCACCCTGGTCACGAACGACGTGCGGCAGGCACGGACGTTCGCTCAACAGGGACCCGTCGTCTACAAATCCTTCCGAGGCGTGCCCCCGGGCCCGGACGGCAGCCGGTCAGCGATCTGGACGCAGCAGATAACCCCTGAGGAACTGGACGAGTCGGTGGCCGTCACCGCCCACCTGTTCCAGCAGGAGATCCCGAAGATCGCCGATGCCCGGGTCACCGTGATCGGCCGGAAAGTCTTCGCGCACCGGATCAGCACTCCGGACGGTGCGCTCGACTGGCGCAGCGGCGACTGGGAGCAACTGGCCCACGACCCCATCGACGTCCCCGAGCCGATCAGCAACGCCCTGTGCGCCTACCTCGATCACTTCGGGCTGGTGTTCGGCGCGTTCGACTTCGCGCTCGAAGCCGAGACGGAACGATGGGTGTTCGTGGAGTGCAACCCGAACGGGCAATGGGCCTGGCTGCCCGACGCCGACGCGATGGCCCAGGCCATCGCCGACCTGCTCCTGGAAGGATGGTGGTCGTGAGCGAAACAGCCACGATGCTCCGCCGTACGCTGGCGGACACCGTAGGGTCTGCCGGCTGGCGCAAGGCGCTGGAAGCGGTGCCACGCGAGGTGTTCGTCGGGGACGCCGTCTTCCTGCGTGCGGATGCGGCCCGCGGTGACGGGTGGACGGCCGTCCGCCGCGCCAGCATGGACGAACGCGACTGGTTGGCCATGGTCTACACCGACGAGACGTGGGTGACGCAGGTCGAAGGCACGCTCGCCGAGGCTGCGGACACGGTGACGGGATCGCCCAGCTCGTCGTCGACGACGCCGAGCCTGGTCGTGATGATGCTGGAGGCCGCGGGGATCGGCGAGGGTGACCGGGTGCTGGAGATCGGCACCGGCACCGGCTACTCGACCGCGCTGATGTGTCACCGGCTCGGCGACGACGCGGTCACGTCCGTCGAGTACGACCCGGCCGTGGCTGAACGCGCCCGCAAGGCCATCTCGGAGTCGGGGTACGCGCCGACGCTGGTGGTGGGCGACGGTCTGCACGGCTGGCCCGAGCGGGCCCCCTACGACCGGCTGATCGGCACCTGCTCGGTACGGACCATCCCGCCGGCGTGGATGAGGCAGGTCCGCGTCGGCGGGAACATCACCACGCCCATGTGGGGGTGGATGGGCGGGGTCGCCTTCGCCCACCTCATCTGTGAGGGTGAAGGGACGGCGAGTGGCCGGTTCCTCAAGGAGGACCTGTACTTCATGCGCGCCCGCTCCCACATGCCGCCGCCCCGGCCGCCGATCGCGACCGGCACCGGCCCGGCTCGGGAGTCGCGGATCGACCCGGCGATTCTGGACGACGAGGCGGCCCTGTTCGTCGCCCAGCTCGCCGCGCCGGCCGCCCAGCGGGCGTCAAGCGACGGCATGACGATCCTGCTGGACGTCGGCACCGGGTCTCGAGCCGACGTCAGACCGGATCCCGGCGGCGGGTGGATCGTGCATCAACATGGCCCGGTGCGGCTGTGGGACGCGGTCGAGGACGCCGTCCTGCTCTGGCAGAGGGCCGGGGCTCCGCACCAGTCGGCGTTCGGCCTCACCGTCACCGGAGACCGTCAGTACGTGTGGCTGGGCGAGCCGGACGGCCCTTCCTGGGACCTGCCCGCCTGACGTCGGACACGATGCCGCCCACGGACGGGGCCTCTCTCCTCACCCGGCCGGGGCGGCCCTACCTCGGGGTCGGGCCGCCGAAGAGGCCGCCGGTGACGCAGACCTGGGCCTCGGCCGAGAGCACCTCCACCCGGACCGAGCGGCCCGGCTCGGTGAACGGGATGTGGATCTTCCCGGCCCCCTGCTCGAAGACCACCTCGACCTCCTGTCCGCCGACCCGCACGTAGGCGGCCGTCCGGGCGGTCGAGCGGTAGTCGAGGCCGAGGACGACCACGCCGCCCCGGTGTACGAGGGGGAGCGAGATCACGCCGCCCCGCTGGGGGAAACAGCCGCCCGGGGCCGCGACGTAGGGGCCGGTCAACCGGGCCGGGACCAGCCTGCGGCCGGTGGGGTCGAGCACGAACGGGGCGGCGGCGGGCCGCGGGTTGCGCATGAGGGCGGCCAGCTCGGGCGGGGCCAGCGGGCTGAGCGTGAGGTTGCTGAGACCCTCGTCGCCGTAGCCGAAGCCGAACCGGTCGTAGGGGGTCTTCTGGGGGTAGACGTCCGTGCCGGGCGGGGCCGCGGCGAGCGTCGCGCGCACCGAGGCGAGGTAGGCGCGGATCTCGGCGCGGCCCGGCTCGGTGCCGGCCACGTACCGCTCGCCGGAGTACACCGACAGGGCGGTGACGGCCACCGCCAGCGTCACGCAGGCCGCCCTGACCGCGCCCCGGGCCGGGACCCGCCGCCGGTACGGCCGCGCCTCGCCCAGCAGCGGCAGGGTGGCCAGCGCCAGGCACAGGGCGAGCACCGGGACGGCGTCGGCGAGGTAGCGGGCCTCCTCCCCCAGCGCCCTGTCGAACGCGCGCCCGGCCAGGATCGGCACCATCAGCACCGGGAGGTAGACCGCGAGGATCAGCCACGCCTTCCAGGCCCCCCGCCGGAAGAACAGGGTGACGGCGACGACCGCCGCGACGAGCGTCCAGGCCGCGCCGATCATCAGCGGCGGCGGCACCGCGTAGAACTTGTACCACCAGTTCCCCGGGCCTCCGGCCGCGAGCACCGGGAAGGTCACGCCCAGCATCCGGGCCACCGCCCGCCCCGCCACCTCCGCCCCGGGCGTCTCGACGCTCTGGCCGTGCAGCCGGTCGAGCTGCAGGACGAACAGGATCGAGTACGCGCCCGCCATGGCCGCGTACGCGCCGAAGGCCGTCGTCAGGGAGCGCAGGCGCTCCCTGGCCGGGAAGTACAGCACGGTCACCAGGACCAGCAGCAGGGGGATCGCGAAGACGGCCTTGAGGTGGAACGAGCAGAGCCCGAACAGGAACCACAGGCCGGTCACCAGCGCGTCCGCCCTCCGCCCCGAGCGCAGGAACGTCACGTGCGAGGCGACCGACAGGGCGATGGCGATCTGCAGCGGCAGCGCCTGGACCGCCGCCGCCCACCAGTAGAAGGCGGGCAGCGCCAGCGGGGAGAACAGGTACAGCGCGAAGGGCACCAGGATCGCCCAGCGCGTGCCGAACAGCACGCGCAGCATCCGGTACACGGCCAGGGAGGCGGCGAGCTGGAGGAGCAGCAGCGCCGCCGCTGTCACCGTCCAGTCGTAGGCGCCGAAGACGACGATCAGCTTGTTGGCGATCATCCCCACCGGCATCACGTGCGCGGAGTAGACGCCGAAGAGGTAACCCAGGTCGAACGGCTCGGCCGTGGCCCGCCCGATCATGTTGAGGTCGTCGCCGAAGAAGCCGCCCCGGTTCAGGATCGTGGCCCGCCAGGCGAGCTGGGCCACGACGAGCGCCAGGGCGGCGGCGAGCACCCGCCGGCCCCGGGAGCCCGGACGCGGGGCACCGGCCCGGGACGCGGGGGCACGATCTGTGACCTGCGGGGACGCCATCGTTCTCCAAACTCGTCGCTCTGGATGAGTTCCTAACGTATGCGCCCCGGAGGAGCTACCTACTCCTCGGTAATGCGACCCAATCGTTCTATTGCCCCCAGGTACTCCTCGATCATGCTGAAGACGACGTCCCGGGTGGACCTGACCTGGTTCATCGCGCCGATGATCTGCCCGGCCGGGAACGTCGCCAGCTCGGCCGCCTCCGAGCGGCCGATCCGCCGGAGCGCGTCGGAGACCAGCATGAACTGCAGGGGCATCGGCAGCGTGCCGGGCGAGTCGGCCGCCTCCCAGGCGTCGGTCCACTCGTTCCGCAGCAGACGGGCGGGCTTGCCGGTCCAGGAGCGCGAGCGGACGGTGTCGCGCGAGGTGGCCTCCAGGATGCGGCGCCTGGCCATCTCGGGGGTGTCGGCCTCCTCGACGGCCAGCCAGATCGAGCCCGTCCACACCCCCTCGGCGCCGAGCGCCAGCCCCGCGGCCATCTGCCGGCCGTCGCCGATGCCGCCCGCGGCGAGCACCGGGACGTCGACGGCGTCCACCACCTGCGGGATGAGGACCATCGTGGAGATCTCCCCGGTGTGCCCGCCGGCCTCGGTGCCCTGGGCCACGACGATGTCCACGCCGACCTCGACCTGCTTGAGCGCGTGACGGGGGGTGGAGGCGAGCGCGGCCACCTTCACGCCCTTGGCGTGGGCCTGCTCGACCACGTCGGCCGGGGGCGGGCCGAGCGCGTTGGCGAGCAGCGCGATCGGGTGGCGCAGCGCCACCTCCACCTGCGGGCGGGCGGTGGCGTCGGTCCAGCCGAGCAGCACCCTGCCGGCGTCGGCGCCGTCCGACAGGGGCGGCACGCCGTGGGCGGCGAGCAGGCCGTCGACGAACTCCCGGTGCCCCTGGGGGATCATGCCCGCGAGGCGCCCGACCAGGTCCTCGGGAGAGTCCACGCCCAGGTCGGAGCCGGCGTAGGAGGCGGGCATGACCACGTCGACGCCGTACGGCTTCCCGTCGACGTGGTCGTCGATCCACTTGAGCTCCGTCTCGAGCTCCTCGGGGGTGAAGTAGAGGGCGCCGAGCACGCCCATCCCCCCGGCACGGCTGACCTCGGCGACGACGTCACGGCAGTGGCTGAACGCGAAGATCGGCAACTCTATCCCGAGCATGTCGGTTACACGTGTCCGCATGCTGTGACTGTACGACCGGCCGGGAAGGAACTGCAACGTGTTCTACTGTAGAACCTTTCTTCTGCCCGGAAACCTAAGCTACTCGTGAGTAATCACCGTTGAAAAATGTGTAACGCGTTCCAATCCCAGGCCCCGGAGAGGGGTCCAGGCCACGGGCGCGCGGAAGGCCCGCACACGGGAAGGGGAGGCCGCGGGCATCCGCCCGCGGCCTCCCCTTCCCGTTCTCGTTCTCGTTCGCCCGCCTCCGGGTCCGCCCGGCGCGGCGTCCCTCAGCGTTCGGCGCGGCGCCTCAGCAGCAGGAAGCCGGTGACCACCAGGGCCAGGCCGATCAGCACGAGGACCAGCGGGATCGTGGTCTTGAGCAGCGTGATGGTGTTCTTGCCGTCGGTCGCGTTCCTGACCAGGTCGTTCTGGGTCTCCTGGGTCATCTTCGCCGTGGCCGCGAAGGCCACCGAGCGCTCGACGCCGTCCTGGGTCTTGAGCACGTCGTGACGCTGCTGCTCCTGGCGCACCGGCGAGCCGGTGGTCGGCTCGATCCAGAAGGTGTTGACGCCGTCGTAGACCCGGTCGACCTGCACGTCACCGGTCTCGTCCATGCCCAGGTAGGAGGCGGGGGCGGTGAGGGTGTCGATCTTGGTCGGCGGGACGGCCTGCTCGAACCGGTAGACCGTCAGGCCGTTGACCTGCTCCTCGGCCACGAACTTGGCGTCGAACGCCTTGCCGGCGGTGGAGTTGAAGACGCTGTAGGTCTTCTTCTGCACGTCGAACGGCCACTTGTAGATCTGGCCCTGGAGCCGGGCGGGCTCGTCGTTGATCTTGACTGAGCAGCAGTTGATGCCCTCGCCGGTGTACTTGTTGAACGCGCTGCGGCGCTCGGTGTAGGAGATCATGGGGTTGGAGTTGGTGACGTCGTTCACCACCATGACCTCGTCCCAGACGACCCGGTCGCCCTGCGCCCCGGTGACGTCCCCCCTGGTGGTCACGGTGATGTCGAGATCACCGGTCATCACCTTGCCCTTGTCGCCGACGCTGAAGTACTGCGCGCCGGTGGCCTCCAGCTTGCTGATCCCGTACTGGTCGGCCGGGGCGGCGATCAGCGCGGGCGCCACCTGGAACCGCACGAGGGGCGCGAGAACGAGGAGGAAGGCCCCGAGTCCGATCAGTACCAAACCGATGACGCGACGCATCGCTCCTCCAGGGGCCGTCCGCTATACAGGTGTGCCGATCGCCCTATAACAAGTTCCATTTCGCGATATGTTAGTGCTGGCAGTCGTCTATCGTCACCAGGGATGCCAAAAAGTGACCGAAACAGGTTCTATGCCGGTTCACCGGAGGCCCACCGGCGGTGACGTGCGGGATCTCCCGGCGGTCGGCGGGCACCTGGACGCCATGGACGGCGTCCGCGCGGTCGCCTCCTTCGGCGTCCTGCTCTACCACGTGGCGAGCACGACCGGGGCCTCCCTGCGGGAGGGGTTCGTGCCCTCCCTGCTCTCCCGGGGTGACATCGGGGTGCCGATCTTCTTCCTGCTCTCCGGTTTCCTGCTCTACCGGCCGTGGGCACGCCGGACCGTGCGGGCCGACGCCACCCCCCCGGACACCGGGGACTACCTGTGGAAGCGGGCGCTGCGCATCCTGCCCGCGTACTGGCTGGTGCTCGCCGTGGCGTTGCCGCTCTGGTCCCGGCCGCAGGCCGCCGACCCGTGGAACTGGCTGCCGCTGGTGCTTCTGGTGCAGAACTACGTCCCCGATCCCTGGTGGGTGGGGACGAGCCCGCCGGGGCTCGGGCAGATGTGGAGCCTCTCGGTCGAGATGACCTTCTACCTCGCCCTGCCGCCGATCGCCGTGGCCCTGCACGCGCTGGCGCGGCGCGGCGCGGACCCGGTCGCCAGGGCCCGGCTGCTGCTCCGCGGCATCTGCGTGCTCGCCGCGGTCTCCCCGTTGTGGGCGGTCCTCAGCCACTTCCCGGTCCACCGCCCCGAGCTCGGTCTCTGGCTCCCCCGGTCGATGGTCTACTTCGCCACCGGGATGGGGCTGGCGGTCGTCTCGCTCTGGGTCCACGCCGAGCCCGACCCGGACGCGCCGGTGCGGCGCCTGACCCGGGGCGTCCGCGAGTCCTGGGTCACCTGCTGGATCATCGCCGCCCTGGTCTACGCGGTGGCGGCCAGCCCGATCGCGGGAGGCCGCCTGTTCGAGATGCAGGACCTGTGGACCGACCTGTTCGAGATGACCCTCTACACGGTGTTCGTCCTCGCCCTGCTCTCCCCCGTCACCCTGCAGCCCCCCGGGCCGTCGCCGATCAACGCGCTGCTGGGCAACCCGGTGATGCGCTATCTCGGCCGCATCTCCTACGGCGTCTTCCTGTGGCAGTTCGTGGTGATCGTGGGCTGGTACGAGCTGACCGGCCAGGAGTCCTTCAGCGGCGGCCTGCTCTCCACACTGGCGGTGTGCGTCACGCTGACCGTGCTGCTCGCCGATCTCAGCCACCGCCTGATCGAGGCCCCGGCCCTGCGCCTGCGCCGGTCGCGCCACCCTCGCTGACGCGGGTCCCGCCCTCGTCACCGTCCTCGCCCTCGGCGCCCTCGGCGCCCTCGGGGTCGCGTCCCGGGGGATCGCCTCCGGCGGGGACGGCGCGGAGGTGCAGGCGCAGGCCGGCCGCCAGCAGGACCACGCCCAGCAGCCCCGCGGCGAGCGGGATCACCCAGTTGACCAGCGTGGCGCGGCGGAGGAACTGCTCGGCCTCCCCGGCGTTCCAGCGCTCGTCCCCGGCGCTGGTGCGCAGGTCGGCGGCGAGCGCGACCAGACGCCCCCGCCCGTCCGGCGTGCGCAGGGTCCTGACCAGGTTCTCCCTGACCCCGATCACCATGCCGCTGGTCGGCTCCACCCAGAAGGTCCGGGTCCCGTCCAGGTACGCCTGGACGGGGAACTGCTCCGCGCCCGCCGCGGCGTTCACCGCCTCCCCCCGGCTCCCGGGGTTCTTCTGGCGTTTCGGGACGGCCGGTTCCCTCAGGCCCAGGACGGACCCGGGCAGCCGCATGGGCTGCTGGGCGTAGGGCTCGTTGACCAGGCGTTGCGCGTAGCGGTACACCCGCACGCCGTACAGGGTCTCGATCCCGTCGAAGCGGGCCGACACCGGCCGCCTGGCGAGCGGGTCGTAGACCGGGTAGGCGACCGGCCGGGCGTCGAAGGGCCAGCGGAAGAGCAGCCCGCGCGGGGCGGGGTCGGGGTTCTCGTCGACGTAGTCCTCGCAGCAGGGGAACGCCTGCGCCGTGCGCCGGTCGAAGGCCAGGCGCCGCTCGTGGTAGTCGACGCGCCTGCCGTCGCGGGTGGCGAGCGAGACGAACTCGGTCCAGACCGCGACGTCGGGCGTGGACCTGACCGGGTCGCCGTACCTGGCCACGGCCTGCTCCAGCGGGACGCCCCTGCGGACGCGCAGGGCGGCGGCGTCGAAGTAGGAGCCGGACTCGGTGCTCATCATGGTGATCCGGTCCTGCTCGGCGGGCAGCACGAGACCGCTGGGGTGGACGTAGAAGCGCACCAGCACGGCCAGCGTGATCAGGAAGGCCCCGGTCACCAGGACGAGCACGCCGCGCAGCCGCCGTCCGGTCGCCGTCTCGCCGCTCGCCGTCGGATCGGCCGTCGCCTTCGGGTCGCTCGCCGCCGGTCCCGTCATCGTCGCTCCACGAGCCGTGCCGGGACCGCCTCCGCGGGCGTCCGGAGCCAGGGGCGGGGCGGCGGGGGTACGCGCACCGCGGCGAACAGCAGGCCCAGCACCACCAGGCACAGGTACTGCGCCACGACCGTCCCGCTCTCCCCGCCGTACGCGAGGGCGAGACCGGCCGCGCCGAGCACCGCCACCACCGGGAACGGCGTCAGGAGGACCCTGCCGATCCGGTACGCCCGGCCGCCCGCGCTGTGCGCGGCCCCGGCCACGCCGCGCAGCCAGAGCGCGAGCGCCGCCACCGCGCCGGCGAGCGCGGCCCCGGCCCAGCCCTCGGTCACCAGGCCCAGCAGCGGGACCAGCGGCCAGAGCCAGGCCGCCCGCACCCGCGCGGCCGGTGCCGCGGCGAGCGTCGTCACCGCCGGACGCGACCGGGCCAGGGCGAGCGCCGCGACCAGCGCCACCAGCGCCCAGCCGACGATCAGCGCGGCCCGGTAGAGCCCGTCCGGGGCGTACGTCATCACCACGGTCCCGTCCCCGGGCGGCAGCAGCCACGCCTGCCGCCAGCCGTCGAGCCGGGCCGGCTCCAGCACGCGCCCGCCGAACGTGGCCCGCCAGCCGGCGTTGAAGTTCTCCCCGAGCGCCAGGTAGGAGGGCTCGGTCGTGGAGACCCGGACCCGCCGCTCCCCGGCGTCCCAGTGCTCGACCTCGGCCGGCCGCAGCACGGCCCGCGACGCGCCACCGGCGACGGTGGCGCCGCCGGTGGCGGCGGCCGTGCCGGTGGTACCGGTGCGGGTGGCGGTGGTACCGGTGTCGCCGGTGCCGCGCAGGACCATGGAGTCCACCCGGAAGCCCTGGGAGGGGGCGGCGCGCACCCGCAGCGTGCCGGCCTGCGTCCAGACCGCCTCGCAGGTGCGGTAGGGGACCGGGCGGCCGGCGAACAGGTCGCCCAGGGTTCCGCCTCGGATCTCGGTGGGCGTCTCGACCCCGTTGACGGTGAGCGTGGGGCCGAACCCGCAGGGCATCCTCACCGGCTGCGCCTCCAGGGCGGGCAGCGGCCGGACGCCGGGGATGCCCACGCCGAGCACCTCCATCCGCCAGGAGCCCAGCGCCGTGAAGGTGATCTCGACCCGGTCGGCCCTCATCGGCGCGAAGTCGATCCAGCCGTCCCGCGACGCCCAGGCGTACCTGACGGCGTCGCGGGTGGTGACGGTGATCCGTACCGGCGGCGCCCCCAGCCGGGTGTCGGGGAAGTCGACGCGCAGCCGGGACAGGGTCATGGTCCGGCCCAGCTCGGCGGTGAGGGTGGGCGCGAGGTCCGCCCGCCCGGCGTACCAGACGGTCCTGCGGTCGTCGTCGAACGCCGCGTACGCCCCGGTGGCCGGGATGTCGGCCGCGGTGGAGGAGGCGGTGACGCGGGGGAAGGCGCCGGGGGGCATCAGCACGTTCTCGGCCACCCGCTGGTCGGCGAGCACGGCCCTTCCCTCCAGCACGCGCCGTCCGGTGCCGACCGGGACCGACCGGTCGAAGGCGTAGCCGTCCTCTCCCACGAAGCGGAGCCGGTCGGCGCAGGCCCAGACGTAGGAGCCGAGCATGCAGCCGGGCGCGGCGTCGGTCCTGCTGGTGACGACCGTCCGTCCCGGATCCGGGGAGTCCACCGGGGAGTCCGTCGAGGAGGCCGACGAGTCCGAGGACGTCGACGAGGAGGAGGCCGACGAGGAGGACGAGGAGTCCGCCCGGGAGTCCGCCCGGGTCGCGGCGGGCACCACGAGGGTGCGGCCCGCCCGGACGCCGGGGATGGCGATCTCGGTGATGCCCACCCGCGGGTTGGGGTCGCGCAGGACGCCGGTCACCCGGATCCGGATCCGGGAGGTCTTCCCCGTCGGGACGTTGAGCCGTTCCCATATCGAGGTGAGGCCGAGCCGGGTGCGGACCCGGCCGGTGTCGGTCTCCACCATCACCTCCGAGACCGTCACCGCCTCGTCGGAGCGCTCGAACGCGGCCTGGATCGAGGGCACCGCGACCGGTTCGGCCAGCCGGACCTCCAGCCACTGCTCGACCGCCGGTTCCCAGCCGGTGGAGCGCCAGCCGGTGCGCAGGTCGTCGTCCAGCGCCGCGTACGGCTGCTGCCCGGCGTCGCGGGTGCCCGGGGTGGCCCCCAGCCTGGACTGCGAGGAGGAGGCGGTGACCGACTCGACGCCGGTGAGGACGGCCACGGTCCTGGGCTCGTCCCAGGCGGGGTCGACGAGGTCGTGGGAGGTGCCGCGCCCCTCGTAGGGCTCGTCCGGCGTCATCGTCTCGGTGTAGGGCCTGCGCAGGTCGCTCACGACCAGCTCGCGCCGGCGCATGGTGTCGGTGAGCACGGTGTCCCCGGGAGGGATCGCGTCCGCGCCGGGGTCGTCGCCGAGGATCACCGGGCGGTCGTCGGCGAGCACGCCCTCCTCGGCCATGGTCAGCAGCGCCTCGGGGGCGCCGGAGACCCGCAGCGGCCGGGCCGCCGGGACCGTGCCGACGACCGGGCTCGCCCCGGTCACCTCGTAGACCTCCAGGGACGCGTACGGCTGGTCGAGCCAGCCCCCCGCGGTCGAGGACTCCTCGTGGCCGACGGTGGGCCCGAAGCCGCGCACCCTCCTCAGCCCGGGAGAGCGGTCCAGCGCCTCGTGCACCCGGGCGGGCCAGGCGTCACCGAAGGCGACGCGGTCCAGGTCGTTGCGGACCAGCAGGTGGCGTACGCCCATCCGGCGCAGGGCCTGGGTCAGCCCCGCGGAGCCCTGCCCGTTGGCGAAGCGGTCGTCGATGGCCTTGACCAGGCGGTTCGACCCGGCCGTGCCCCAGGGCACGATCGTGTTGCTCACCCACCTGGCCTTCTTCAGCAGCGGCTGGAACGGCTCGTCCAGCGGGCGTCCCCAGGTGTACTCGCCGCGCCGCGCCCCCGGCAGGACCAGCACGGTGCCCTGGTCGGCCCGCTCGTCCAGCCAGGAGGCCGCCTGCCGCCAGTGCTCGGGGACGTCGTCGAACGCGCCGGCCGGGGCGATGCCGGCGGTCGCGACGGGCATCAGGGTCAGCCCGGCCAGGGCGGCGACGGCCACCGTCGCGGGGAGGCGGACGGCGGCCCTGGCCGCGCCCACGTGGGAGACCAGGGCGGCCAGGCCGAGCACCAGGGGGAGCCGCAGCAGCGCGTTGAACTTGTGCAGGTTGCGGAAGGGGGCGAGCGGGCCGTCCAGCAGCGCCCTGATCGGCTCGGCGAGCGGCCCGGCGTGGCCCGCGACGAGGATGATCACCCCGGCCAGGGCGGTCAGGATCAGGAAGGGCCGCTCGGGGGTGCGGGCGAGTGTGAGGCCGGCCAGTCCCAGCCCGGCCAGGAGCGCGGTGACCACGACGAGCCAGGGCACGGTGGCGTGCTCGTAGGCGGCGGGCAGGTAGGGGCGGCCGTCGACCGGCAGGAAGGCCACCCAGTGGTTCATGCCGCGCAGCACGTTGGTCAGCGACCCGACGACCGTGGTCGTCCACGCGTTCTCGGTGAAGGGCATGAACGAGAAGACGTAGCGGCCCAGCATCACCAGCGGGACGAGCCACCAGAACGACACCGCGGCGATCGCGCCGAGCCACCAGGCGATCAGCCGCCGCTTGCGCGGCCCCGGCCTCCGCGTCAGCAGGTAGATCATCGGTACGACGAGCACGGCCAGCTCGGCGGCGGCGTTGATGCCCCCGGCGAACAGGAAGACCAGGGCCGACAGGCAGGCGGCCCGGCGCGGGCTCGTCTCCCCCCTCGCGCCCCTGATCAGGAAGAGCAGCGTCCAGGGCAGCACGGCGCTGGGGGCGAACTCGACGGAGTTGAACCCCATCAGGGCCTGCGCGTGCGGGGCGAGCGCGTAGGCGAGGCCGGCCAGCACCCCGGCGAGCTGGCCGCCGATCCGCAGGGCCCGCGCCACCTGGGCGACGCCGACGAAGGCCGCGCACAGGATCAGCGTCACCCACAGGCGCTGGACCACCCAGGGCGGCATCCCCGAGTTGATCAGCAGGGTGTAGAAGGGGCCCATCGGGAAGATGTAGCCGTACGCCTGGTTCTGCAGGTGTCCCAGGTAGTCCTGGTCCCACATGTTCAGCGCCTGGGCCAGGAAGCCGATCGGGTTGACCGGCATGTCCAGCTTGGTCTCGGCGATGAGCCTGCCCGGCGCCATGTGGAAGGACACGACGGCGAGGAAGAGACACCCGGCCAGCAGCCTGAGCCTGCGCCGGAGCCCGGTGTCGGTGGCGCCGAACTCGGCGACGGGCGCCGACAGGCGGCCGATCCACGTCTCAGGGGTCACGGGCGCTTACGGCGGGTCGGTCTCACCCGAGGCGAGACAGAGATCGGATGCATGGAGGTGACGACCGTTTTTAAATAGTTCTGTGGTGATTAGTCCGGTCATCGTATCCCCGGTTCTCCCCCAGGTGAACTCGGCCGCCCACAGCCGGCACGCCTGCTGGATCTCCTCGCGCCGGACCGGGTCGGACAGCTCCGCCAGGGCGCGGTCCACCACGCCGGCCAGTTCCTCGCCGTCGGCGACCAGCCACCCGGTGACGCCGTGGCGCACCGAGTCGCGCAGTCCCGCCACGTCGTAGGCGACCGTGGGGACGCCGAGCGCGGCGGCCTCGATCACGGTCAGCCCCCACCCCTCGAACTCCGAGGCGGTGACGTTGAGCCGCGCGGCCCCCAGGACCGCGTTCTTGGCGCCCTCGGGCAGGAAGCCGTGCAGGTGGACGCGGTCCTGCACGCCCAGGGCCGCGGCGTGGGCGGCGAGCCGCTCCTGCTCGTGGCCGCGCCCGACGACGTGCACGTGCACGCCCGGCCAGGCGCCGGCGAGGTCGCGGGCGAGGTCGACCACCCGCTCGACGCGCTTGTGCCCGACCAGCCTGCCCAGGTAGACCACCGCGGGATCACCGGCCACCCCGCCGGGGTCGGCTACCGGGCGCGCCACCGGGCTGCCGTTCGGGATCACCTGGATGGGCGCGATCCAGCCCAGCCGCTCGCGCAGCTCGGCGCGGGAGGACTCCGAGACCGTGACGGTCGGGCGGCGCCGGTAGACCAGCCGGGCCACCGGCCCCTCGACGAAGCAGCCGATGCGGGCCAGCCAGCGCGGGAAGAAGGCGTAGAACTGACGGTCGTGCACGTGGTGCACCAGCGAGACGACCACCGTCCTTCGGCTCACCACCAGGGGCGCGAAGAAGGGGATGCCGTTCATGCAGTCGATCACGGCGTCGAAGCGCCTGCGCCGCAGCAGCATCCAGAGCGGGACCAGCAGGTAGACCAGGAACGGGTTGCCCATCCGCCGCAGCGCGATGCCGTCGCGCTCCTCGGCCGCGGTCTGCCCGGCCTCCCTGGAGGTGACGAACGTCACCTCGGCCCCCTGGCCGGCGAGGTGGCGGCTGACCTGCCAGGCGTACTCCTCGGCGCCCCCGGCGACGGACTGCGACGGCTCGCGGAAGTTCAGGACGGCGACGCGTACCCCGCGCAGGGACGGCCGCCCCGGCCTGGTCGCGGCCACCAGGCCCGCGGCCGGGGCGGGGGTGCGCGGGATCGCCCTGGCGCCCTGTCCTGCCACGAGCACTCCTCTCTGCGTACGGCACGCCGTGTCCTCCGTGCGGCGTGCGGGAACGGCGGCACCGGGCCGGTTCGCGCGCATGCCGAGGCCGGCCCCTGTCTCGTCGGGATGATCCGGGATGGACCCTCGCGCCGGGGACCCGGAGGATCAGGTGAGCGCCGGGACCGGTTGGCGACTCCGCCGGCCCCGGGCCGTCACCTGTTGCCGTAGTTGTACAGCGGCCTGTTGGGCGGCTCGGGGGTCGGCGCCGCGACGTTCACGACCGCCACCGAGGCTCCGACCGCCAGCACTGCCCCTACCGCCAGAGCGGCCAACACTCGCAACATCCGAGCTCTCCCTCCAACGCGTGGATCGTGCAGTCTGCCGAGAGTAGAACGTGATACAGGGCATCAGCCAGCAAATTGGTCAAAACGTGATAAACAAAGTTACCGTTGAGTAAATACCGAAATATTTGCATCTCAGGAGCTCAGAGGCGGAAGAGCAGGAGCTCCCGACCTGCGAAGACCAGCCGCGCGCCCGGCAACCTGGAACGGAACATGTTCTCGTTCGGCCGCTGGATCAGCACGTGGCTGACCCCCCGCTCGGTCAACGGACCGGTCAGGACGCCGGGTCGGGCGAGGATCGGGCCGATCTCCCGCGCCAGCGGGTCCTCACCCCCCAGGACGAGCGTGCGCCCCTCTCCGGTACCGTCCCCGAGGCCGACCGTCAGGCCGTCGTTCCACACCACCCGGCGGTGGAACGCCTTGACCGCCGGGTCCAGCACCACCCGCCCGCCGTTCCAGTCGAACGCCCGGTAGGCGCTCCACGGCAGCGTCAGCAGCGCCCCCGGCGCCGGGTCGGCGTCCACGATCGCCCGCACCCGCGCCCAGTCGGACGGGTAGTCGACCGCGGCCAGCCTGCCGAACGCCCCCAGGGCGAAGGTGGGCAGCACCAGCAGCGGCACCAGGACCATCCCCGGCCGGATCGCCGCGGGCAGCCGGCCCGCCACCGCGGCCAGGCCGACCGCCTGGAGCAGCGCGAAGGGAGCGAGGTAGAGCTGCCCGTCGCGCAGCGGCCCGAAGCCGGGCCAGAGTCCGACCAGCGCCTCCACCGCCCCCGGCAGGAAGGCCCCGGCGCAGCCCACCGCCAGCCCCGCCGCGGACGCCACCGCCAGGCCCCCCGCCCACCCACGTCCCCGGTCCGGTTCCCGGCCCCGGCCGGACCGCTGTTCCCGTCCCCGCTCCCGGCCCCGCTTCAGGACGAGCAGGGCGTATCCCCCCACCGCCGTCACGGTCACCGCGAGCCGGACCAGGGCCGACCACCAGGTCTCCTGACCGGGTACGACGGCACCGGCGTTCCACACGCCGCCCAGGGTGAGCAGGCTGCCGAGGGTCCCCAGCGGCCCGTCCGCCCGGGGGGCGAAGGCCCGCACCCCGGCCGGGTCGGTGACGGCGGCACTGCCCAGCGCCGGGACCAGCCACGGCAGGCTCAGCACGGCGGCGACCGGCAGGACCCGGGGCACGCGGCGGCCCGCCACCGGCACGACCGTCATCACCGAGACCAGCATCGCCTGGAAGCCCCCGGCCGCGGCGGGCAGCAGCGCCAGGATCACCGGGCCGGCCCGCCGTCCGGCCGCCGCGCGCACCGCCCACGGCAGTCCCGCGTACCCGAGCAGCAGGGCCCACTGGCCCAGCAGCAGCCGCTGGGCGAGGTAGACGTTCCAGGCGTAGAACACCGCGGCGACCAGCCGGGCGACCACGCGCCCCCCGCGCTCCCGGCCTTCTCCGTCGTCCCCGTGCTCCCCCTGCTCCCCGTGCTCCCCGTGCTCCCGGGGGACCAGGGCCGCCGCGCCCGTCGCGGCGAGCACGAAGACGCCCAGCAGGATCGCCTTCTGCACCACCTGGTCCGGCAGGACCGACGAGAGCAGCGCCACCACGGCGTCGCTTGGCACGGCACGCGGGAAGCCGCCGCCCTCGGGGAGGATCGGAGGGTCCGGTACGAACACCATGTCGTAGCGGAGCGCGAAGCCGGGGCCGAGCGCGGGCCAGAGCGCGAGCACCCCGAGCAGCAGTCCCGCCAGGGCGGGCAGCGCGTGAACGGCCGGGACCCGGCGCCACCGCCCCGCTCCGGGAGCGCGCACTACGGCGCGGCGGGACGGAAGAGCACCATGTTCACGTACTCCCGGCCGGGAACGAGCAGGCGGGAGATGAAGCTCCGCCGCACCTCGCCGACGGCCTCCTCCTGGTGGGCCGCCAGGTCGAAGCCGTCCAGCGGGCGCCACGAACCGCCGGTCAGGACGGAGCCGGTGTAGCCCCACTCCGCGAGCCGGTCGACGACCAGGCCGATGTCCTGGTGCCGGGTCTCCAGCTCGATCAGCAGGACGGGCCGGTCGCGGCGGACGGTCCGCTCGGCCCCGAGCAGCGCGGCCAGTTCGTGACCCTCCACGTCGATCTTCATGAACCGGACGTCCTTCAGGTCCAGCTCGTCGACGGTGACGGCCGGGACGTCCACCGGCACTCCCTCCCCGTGCACCACCGAGGCCGTGGCCTCGGCACCGCGCCCGCCCGCGGGAATCCAGAGCCGGGCCGTGCCGGAGCGGTCCGAGGCCGCCGCCGCGATCACCCGTACGTCGGGGAAGGTGCTCCGGAGCAGTGCCGCCAGGCGGGGGTTGGCCTCGATCGAGACCACCTCGGAGCCGAGCCGCCGCAGCGTGGCCGTCCACGGCCCGTACCAGACGCCCACGTCCACGGCGGTGCCGCCACGCGGGACGAACTCCTCGGCACGGGCCAGCTCGGCGTCCAGCCGGGGGTAGACCCGGCGGATCGCCGCGCCGAACCAGCGCGGCGGAACCGCGCCGGCCACGGCACTCCGGACGGCCACCCCTGGCCTGAACCGCATCGACATGCGCGAAGCCTAACCGAACGTCTCGGCGAGGTGTCCCCGCGCGCGCCCTCTGCTACTTGCCGGGCTCCGGGTCCCTGGGCAGGCCGAGCATGCGCTCGCCGATGATGTTGAGCTGCACCTCGGTGGTGCCGCCGTAGATCGTCATGGCCCGGGTGGCCAGCACGGCCCGGTTCCAGTAGCCGGCGTCGCCGAGCTTCATGTCGGCGGCGATGACGGCCGAGGAGCCGAGCAGCGAGACCGCGGTCTCCGAGACGTGCTGGGCGTGCGAGGTGGACAGCAGCTTGCGGACCGAGGCGTCGGCCCCGGGCTCGACGCCGGTGAGCTGCTTGAGCGTCACCCGCAGTCCCAGCGCCGCGATCGAGTGGCCCTCGCAGACGACCCGCGCCACCTCCTGCCGCTCGGCGGCGGTGAGCTCGCGGCCGAGCCGCCCGGCCAGCCCGAGCAGGTCGGGGACGGACGCGCCGGTGCCGCCCGAACCCGCGGAGAGCGACACCCGCTCGTTGGACAGGGTGTTCCTGGCGACCTTCCAGCCCTGGCCGATCTCGCCCACGACCAGGTCGTCGGGGACGAACACGTCGTCGAGGAAGACCTCGTTGAACAGGTTCTCGCCGGTCATCTCGGTCAGCGGCCTGACCGTGACGCCGGGCCCCTTCATGTCGACCAGGAAGTAGGTGATGCCCTCGTGCTTGGACCCCTCGGAGGAGTTGCGGGCGATGCAGATGCCCCACTCGGCGAAGTGCGCCACCGAGGTCCAGATCTTCTGGCCGTTGAGCCGCCAGCCTCCCTCGACCCGCTCGGCCTTCATCTGCACGTTCGCCAGGTCGGAGCCCGCGCCGGGCTCGGAGAAGAGCTGGCACCAGATCATCTCGCCGCTCAGCGTGGGCGGCAGGAAACGCTGCTGCTGCTCGGGGGTGCCGTACGTGGCGAGCGACGGCACCACCCAGGCGCCGATGATCATCTGGGGCAGCTTGACCCTGGCCGCCTTGAGTTCCTGGATGATGAGGACCTGCTCCAGCGGCTTGGCGTCGCGGCCCCACGGCCTGGGCAGGTGCGGCATGACGTACCCGGCCGAGGCCAGCGCCTGCTTCTGCTCCTTGCCCTCCAGGGCGGCGAACCCGGCGACCTCGGCCCGGATGCCCTCGCGGAGCTCGGCGGCCTCCTCGGGCAGCTCGACCTCCAGCTCCCGGCTCACGCCGTTCAGCGCCAGCTCGGCGACCGTCTCGGCCCACTCGCCCGAGGAGCCGAGCAGCGCGCGCAGGGTCAGCGCCCGGCGGTAGTACAGGTGGGCGTCGTGCTCGTAGGTGTAGCCGATGCCGCCGAAGATCTGGACGGCGTCCTTGGCGCACTGCACGGCCGCGTCGGGCGCGACCACGCCCGCGATCGCGGTGGCGTAGGCCAGCTCGTCGGCCGTGACGTGGTCGCCGGAGCCCGTTCCCGCGGCGGCGCGGGCGGCGTCCCACACGGTGGCGCGGGCCTGCTCCAGGGCGACGAGCATCCGGGCGGCCTTGTGCTTGACGCCCTGGAACTGCCCGATCGGGCGGCCGAACTGCACGCGGACCTTGGCGTACTCGGCGGCGGCGGTCACGCACCACGAGGCCACGCCCGCGGCCTCGGCGCCGAGCAGGATCGCGGCCAGGTTGAGGACCCCCGGGCCCTGCAACCCGTCCAGAACCCGGCCCGCCGGTACGACGACCCCCTCCAGCTCGACCTTGGCCACGCCGCGGGTGACGTCCAGCGCCCTGACCGGGGTCACGGTCGCCGCGGAGGCGTCCACCGCGACCCACTCCTCGCCGCGGTCGGTGCTCACCGGGAGCACCAGGACGTCGGCCAGGGCGCCGCCCAGGACGAGCTCGGCGGAGCCGCCGACCGTCAGGGCGCCGTCCTCGCCACGGGTGCCGGTGATCGAGGCGGACAGCGCGACCGCGCCGGTCAGCGTGCCGTCGGCGAGGCCGGGCAGCAGCTCGGCATGGGCCTTGCCGTCGGAGGCGAGGATCGCGGCGCTGGCGAGCACCGTGGGGACGTAGGGCCCGGGGGCGACCCGCTCGCCGAGGGCCTCCACCGCGACGGCGGTCTCCAGCAGGCCGTAGCCGCTGCCGCCGTGCTCCTCGGGGATGTGCAGGCCGAGCAGGCCCTGGTCGGCCAGCCCCGGCCAGAAGCCCGGACGCTCCTCCCCCTCCGCCGCGACGGCGGCGCGCACGACCTCGGACGGGATGTTGCGCTCCGCCCACCCGCTCACCGACTCCCGGAGCGCCTCGTGCTCCTCGCTCAACCCGATCGCCATGACAGCCTCCAGACGCGATTCAATGACAGAACCATATTCTAGAAGGTGCTTCCATCACAACGCGCCCGTCCCGGACGCCGGACCCCGGGCACCGGGCACCGGGCACCGGAAGGCGGGCGCGAGGCGGCCACCGCCGCAGGAGAGGCCGGGCGGGGAACGCCCGCGGATCTCCCTCCTCGCGCAGGAAGGCCCACCGGAGTGCCCGGAAGCGGACGAAGGCGGCTCGATGGCCGTCAGAGGGCGCCGGAACGCGGCCGAGGGGCGCCTGAAGGGCCCCGGAACGGGGCGAGGCCACGTGGAGGGCGCCGGAAGGACGGCGGCGTCAGAGGGCGCGGGCGCCGGCCACGAGGGGGGCGATGTCCGCCCAGAGCCACTTGCGCGTGTCCGGCACGGTCACGAACAGCATCGACGGCTTCCGGCGCCCCACGTCGACCACCGCGAGCGCGGCATGGGAGACGTGCTTCTTCCCCTTGACCCGGTAGGACACCTGGTAGCCGAGCACCCATCCCCTGCCGTTCGCCGGACGCTGCGAGCCGGTCCACGCGATCTTGCTGCCCACCGGGTGGTGGTTGCGGATCGTCCAGCGCACCGCGCTCAGGGCGGCCTTGCGGTAGTCGGCGTCACCGTTGAGGGCCTTGGCGGGCGTGGCACCCGGAAGCGGGGCGGAGCCGATCAGGGTGCGCGGCAGCCTGGCCCCGCCCACCTGCTGACCGGCGGAGAAGGACGGGACGGTCCTGGACGTCCACGGACCGCCCAGGCTGGGGTAGGTCAGCGCGGACCTGGTGTCGGTCACCGCCCCGAGCACCGCGCTGGGCCTTCCCGGCAGCACCTTCAGGGCGGTCGCGCCGGGCAGCGCGGGCAGCGTGATCGGGGGCGCCGTCGGCGAGGCCTTGGCGCCGGGCGCCGCGGCGCGGCTGACGCCCGCCGGACCGGAGGGGTCGGAGGGCTCGTCGCCGGAGAAGAGAACGAAGATCAGGACGACGACGAGACCCGTGACGACGGCCGCCCCCAGGCTGTAGGCCACCCGGATCGGGATGTCGCCGATGCGCATCAGCAGGCCGCCGGACCGCTTGCCCCCGCCGGGCCGCCGCGTCCCGGCGGCGCCCGGCACGCCCGGGGCCCCGGGCCTTCCCGGCGCACCGGCGCCGCCGTACGTGCCGGTGCCGTTCCGCGCGCCCGGCTCGCCGAACATCGCGGGCCGCTCCGCGGCGCCGGGCCATCCCGTCGCGGTGCCCGACACGGTGACCGACGCCGTGCCCGACGCCGTGCCCGACGCCGTGCCCGACGCGGTGACCGACCTCGCGCCCGGACGGTCGGGGCGCCAGGGACCGGCGGAGCCGCCCACCTGCCTGACCGGGATCGTGCCGAGACCACCGGACTCGCGTACCCGGCCGGCGTTCTCGTCCGGCCGGTCGGGCTCGTCCGGCCCACCCGGCCCATCAGGCTCGCCGGGCCCGTCGGGCTCGCCGGGCTCGTCGGGCTCGTCGGGACGGTCGCCGGAGGTCGCGTCCGACCGGCCGGAGGCGGGACGGGCGGGACCGGAGCGGTCGGAGCCCGGACGGTCGGAGTACGGGGGGAACGATCCAGGGATCTTGGGCCTGGAGACCAGTGCGGTCTCCTCGCCGTCCCCGATGGGGAACCTCCGGGGAACCCGCGGACTGATGATCGAACCGTCTTCGGCGGGGATGGCGGGTATGGGCGCCGTCGGCGCATCATAGGAGGGAACGTACCGCTCGTTAGAGCGCCCGGAGGAGTTGCCGCCGACGTCCGCCATACGCGTCAGGTTATGTCACCGGTGAAAGATTCAGCGCATCGGCGTTTATTACGCTTCGGCCACGGGCTGTGCATCAGCCCAGGTGATCGCCCTTCCCCTTCCATCAACAGAATGTCGTTCTGTAAGGTCGCCGCCATGAGGGGCTTCTACGAGATCGCGAACGCCGACCCCGGACGCACCGCCGTCGTCGCGGACGTCACCCTGACCTACGGCGAGCTGCGCGAGAGGGTCGACCGGGTGTCGCACGGCCTTCTGGAGCGCGGCACCCGACCCGGCGACACCGTCGTGACGGTCCTGCCCAACGGCGTCGACGCGATCACGATGATGCTGGCCACGTACCAGATCGGCGCCTATCACGTCCCGGTCAACTGGCACTACACCGCCGAGGAGATCGGCTACATCGTCGCCGACTGCGCTGCGCGGACGGTGGTGAGCTCCGAACGGTACGGCCACACGGTGCCGGGCGGGTTCGTCGAGACCTCCGCCCTCGCCGAGGGGCGGCCGGCCGGCCCGCCCGAGGGGCGCCGGGCCGGGTCGATGATGCTCTACACCTCCGGCACCACGGGCAGGCCCAAGGGGGTGCGGCGGCGGCTGCTGGAGTTGAGCCCCGAGGAACTCCACCCGATCCTGATGCGCAAGAGCTGGCGGCACTTCGGGCTGCCCTCCGAGGGCGTCCACCTGCTGCTGTCGCAGCTCTACCACTCGGCCCCGTACGGGCAGGCGATGATGGCCCTGCAGTTCGGCCACACCGTCGTGGTGACCGAGCGGTTCGACGCCGAGGAGACCCTGGAGCTGATCGAGCGGCACCGGGTGACCAACGCGTTCATGGTGCCGACCATGTTCCACCGGCTGCTGGCCCTGCCCGCGTCGACCAGGTCGAAGTACGACCTGTCGTCCCTGACGCACCTGTACCACGGTGCCGCGCCCTGCCCGCCCGCCACCAAGCGGGCGATGATCGACTGGCTCGGCCCGGTGCTGTGGGAGTACTACGGCTCGACCGAGGCCGCCGTGGCCACCATGGTCTCCTCGGCCGAGTGGCTGGAGCGGCCCGGCACGGTCGGCCGGGCGGTCGACGGCCTGGAGTTCACGATCGTCGGCGACGACGGTGCCGCGCTCCCGCCCGGCGAGCCCGGCATGGTGTACATCGGCGGCATCAACCGTTTCGAGTACCACCGCGACCCGTCCAAGACCGCCTCGGCGATGCTCGGCCGCCTCTACACGCCCGGCGACATCGGCTACCTGGACGAGGACGGCTACCTGTTCCTCTGCGACCGGCGCACCGACCTGATCATCTCCGGCGGGGTCAACATCTACCCGGCCGAGGTCGAGGCGGTGCTCCAGGAGCACCCCTCGGTGGCGGACGTGGCCGTGATCGGCGTGCCGGACCCCGAGTGGGGGCAGCGCGTCGTCGCCCTGATCCAGCCCGCGCCCGGGATCACGCCGGGTGAGGAGCTCACCGGCGAGCTGCTGGCCCACTGCGCGCCTCGGCTGGCCCGCCTCAAGCACCCCCGGGTGATCGAGTACCGGGACACGCTGCCCCGCACCCCCACGGGCAAGCTCAGCCGCAGCACCCTCCGGGAGAAGTATCTTCCAGCCTGAGCTGGGGATATACCCCTGTATGGGGGCATCGCAGACAAGCGTCGCACTACTGGCGGCGACCACGGTCGCACTCGCGGGCTGCGGCCATGAGGGGGGCGGGCGGCCCGTCGGAATGGCCGCCTCCCCCGGCTCCTCGGCACCGGTCTCCCCCGGCGCCCCGACCGGGAACTCCTCCCCGGAGCCGCCGGGAGCCTCGCCCGGCTCGCCCGCGCCGCCCCCGTCCGGGACGCCGCCCGAGAGCGGCCCGGGCAGCCTGGAGAACGCCTACGAGCAGACCATCACCACGGTGATGCCGTCGATCGTGCAGATCACCACCGGCGACGACCTGGGCTCCGGGGTCGTCTACGACACCATGGGGCACATCATCACCAACGCCCACGTGGTCGGGTCCTCCCGCCGTTTCGAGGTCACGCTGGCCACCGGGGGCACCGCGCGGACGGCCAGGCTGGTCGCCACCTTCGAGCTGGGCGACCTGGCCGTGATCAAGGTGGACGACCCCGCCGGGCTCAGGCCCGCCGTCTTCGGCGACTCCTCGCGGCTGCGCGTCGGCCAGGTCGTGATGGCCATGGGCAACCCGCTGGGCCTGTCCGGCAGCGTCACCGAGGGGATCATCTCGGCGCTGGGCCGCACGGTCAACGAGCCCCCGATCGACGGCAAGCCCGGGGCCACGATCAGCGGGGCCATCCAGACCTCCGCCCCGATCAACCCGGGCAACAGCGGCGGCGCGCTGGTCAACCTGTCGGGCGAGGTGATCGGCGTGCCGACGCTCACCGCCGTCAACCCCGAGCTCGACAACGCCCAGGCGCCCGGCATCGGGTTCGCGATCCCGTCCAACACGGTCAAGGACATCGCCTCCCAGATCGTCAAGGAGGGCCGGGTCACCAACACCCGCCGGGCGACGCTCGGAGCCGTCGTACGGACCGTGATCGACATGAACGGGCAGCCCGCCGGGGTCGGCATCGTGCGCGTGCTGAGGAACAGCGGCGCCGAACGGGCCGGCCTCAAGGCCGGGGACCTGATCGTCTCGATCGACGGCAGGCCCACCCCGGCCTCCCAGGACCTGTCGACCGTCCTGGCCACCCTGCGGCCCGGAGAGGACGCGAAGGTCGAGGTCCTGCGCCCCGACGGGGAGCGGACCACCGTCGCCGTCCCCCTGGAGGAACTCGCCGGCGGCTGAGGCCCTCCGAAACGGCGACGCGCCGGCGGGACCCTTCGACGACGCGCCGGCGGGGCCTCGAGCGCTTCGGCGGAGCCCCGGCGGGGCCAGGTCCCGGAAAGGGTCAGTAGGGCAGGAGCCGGTCGGTGAAGGTCTTGGACACGAAGGGTGCCTTGAACTTGGGGAAGGCGACCGTCTGGGCGTCGCCGTCGGAGGTGTAGCGCTCGTCGGCGTTCGCCTTCAGCCAGTCGAGCCATGCGGTGGAGCAGAACTTGGCGCAGTCGCCCTTCTTGTCCATCGAGCGGATGCGCGGGATTCCGAGCGGGTCGAACTTCTTGTTGAACGGCGACAGCGCGGGCGTGTACCCGGCGAGGAAGACGCCGCCGTAGTCGTAGGAGACGTCACCGGCCGCCCCCTTCTGGCCCCACTCCTTGCCGTCGGGCTGGTTGCCGTACGGCAGCGCCAGCGTCGAGGGGGGCGTCTTGATCAGGTCGGTGATGAGCCGGTGGCCCGCCGCCACCTCCTCGTACACCCGCTTCTTCGCCTTGCCGCCCAGGTTGAGGTGGTCGCGGGTGTGGTTGCCCACGTCGAAGCCCTGCTGGGTGAGCCAGAGGAGCATCTGCGCCCCCTCCTCGGGGGTCGCCTTGCCGAACATGTCGCGCGTGACGTAGAACGTCCCGACCGCGCGGAACCCGGGGTGTTTCCTGGCCACGTCCTGCAGGATCGCCACGGCGGTGTTCGGCATGGGGACGCCCATCCCGTCCAGCTCGAACTGCGTGGGCGAGGAGTCGTCGAAGGTGAGGACGACGGGGTGCTTGCCCGCCGGGATGTCGATGCGCCCGGAGACGAACTCGGCCGCCGTGACCGGCACGTAGTCCTCCCTGGCCAGCCGCTCCAGCTCGGCGCGGAACTGCGCGGGGGTGCGGTCGTCCTGGGTGGTGGGCTTGTCGACCACCCGGTGGTACATGAGCACGGGCACCTGGCCCAGCTCGTTGGCCTTGACCTTGGCGGCCGCCGCCGCCTTCGCCTTCAGGGCGTCCGCCCGCGTCGCCCCGGCGGCCGACGCGTTGGACGAGGCCTCCACCTGAGCCTTGCGCGCGTCCCCCTCGTCCGGCCCCGACGAGCATCCGGCCAGCACCGTCCCGGCCGCGACGACCACCACACCGGCCCTGCCCATTCCACAACGGCCCATCGAATCCTCCAAGCGCACCGACGATACGCTTGTCATCCCCTCTGACCTGGGGTTCTCCCTCCCGGAGCGGCAAAGCTTCGCGCTACGGCTCCCCTCGGCGGCACGGGATCAAGGCCCGCGCCCCGAACCACCGGCCTCGGCGAACGAGCCAGGTCAGGCCTCTCCCGCACCTCGGAGCAGTTCGGCCTTCACCACGCCCTCGACC
Source organism: Streptosporangium sp. NPDC023615 (assembly GCF_040640155.1). NCBI lineage: Bacteria > Bacillati > Actinomycetota > Actinomycetes > Streptosporangiales > Streptosporangiaceae > Streptosporangium > Streptosporangium sp. NPDC023615. Next base: position 24,651 of record NZ_JBFABE010000016.1, on the reverse strand, counting down.
GCGTGACAGAGCTTGACGTCCGTCGTGAGCAGGGGGATTCCACGGTCGAGTGCCAACTGGGCGAAGACGGCGTCGTACATGCGCAGTGTCAGCCGTACGGCCAACCCGGCAGCCCGCTCCAAGTGGTCGGCACCGACCGGATGAACCGTCACACCGAGATCATCGATGACACGTACGGCCGTCGCGAACTCCTCCGCCGTCAGGCGCCCACCAGAAGGCCCTTCTTCCGGAGTACTCCGGCCACCTCGATCCGGGCGAAGTCCGCTGTTTCCAACATGACGAGATCGTCCAGGAAAGCCTCCTGAACCTCGCGGGCATGCTCGAACCCGGGCTGATCAACGAACCACCGAAGGAAGACGCCGGTGTCGACGATGTAGGCGTCAGCCACGCGACTCGTCTCGGAGCAGGTCCAACTCCTCGTCCACCCCTGTCACCCCTCGCATCCGGCCGCGGATGCCTTCCAGTGCCACTGCGGCCTTCTCACGCCGACGTGCCGACGAGACGTTGTCCCTGACGAGCGCGAGAACCGGCAACACCCGGCTTTCCGGCAACTCGTCCACCAGCAGATGGAGTTCCTCACGCATCGCGCCCATAACCGCAGTGTACGACCCTGTCACGGCCGGACACGGGGCTACCGTCAACGAGTCGAGAGCGACTCGCGCGGCCGGAAAGGACGAGGCCCATACCCGATCGGCAAGAGACACCGGGGTTCGTGGGCCATGGGTTACATGTATGCCGCTCCACGCCTGCCTGCCTACCTCGGAAGATCTTCGAAGACCATCACCGAGCCGCAGAGGCCCGTCTGACGCTCAGCGACACGCTGGCGCACGCCCCTCGGCACGGGACGGGAGGGAGGGAGCGGGCCGGGTGGGCTCGGTCATTCCCGAGTGACGAAGGTGACCAAAATGGAAGAATTCATTCCGTAAGGGAATCTCACTCGATGAACACGACGGAGGTGAGGGAACCTTTCCGTTATTTCGGCAATGTTGCAGGAAGCGTATGTTCCTGACCATTATTCAACAATCGCATCACATTACCGTTGACGACCTTGCGTTTGGCGCTTACGTTCCGGGAATCCGCGCGGCATCGTGAGGGGGACAGATGACGGAGCGCCTGAGGAAACCCGGTCTTCTCGGGGAGCTGGCGGCCGAGTTCGCCGGCACCCTGATCCTCATCCTGTTCGGGGCGGGCGTGGTGGCCCAGGTCGCCGCGGCCGAGATCGGCGACCACGACAGCATCGCCTGGGCCTGGGGGCTCGGCGTGACACTCGGCGTCTACGTCGCGGCCCGCACCAGCGGCGCGCACCTCAACCCCGCCGTCACCCTCGCGCTGGCCGTCTTCAAGGGCTTCTCCTGGCGCAAGGTGCTGCCGTACGCGCTGGCGCAGACCCTGGGCGCGTTCGTGGCGGCGCTCATCGTCCGCTTCAACTACACCGAGGTGCTCCACAAGGCCGACCCCGGGCTCACCATCAAGACCCAGGGGGTCTTCTCCACCCTCCCGGGCAACGGCACCCTGCCCATCGGCACCTGGGGCGCCTTCCGCGACCAGATCATCGGCACCGCGATCCTGCTCCTGCTCATCCTGGCCGTCTCCGACGCGCGCAACACCGCGCCGGTGGCCAACCTGGCGCCGTTCGTCGTCGGCCTGATCGTCGTGGCCATCGGCATGGCGTGGGGCACCAACGCCGGCTACGCCATCAACCCCGCCCGGGACTTCGGCCCGCGGCTCGCGTCGTTCCTCACCGGGTACGAGACCGCCTGGCAGGATCAGTACGGTCAGCTCTACTTCTGGGTGCCCATCGTGGCCCCCCTCATCGGCGGCGTGCTCGGGGCGTTCCTCTACCAGACACTGGTGGCCAGGTTCCTTCCCCCCGAGGAGGCCGAGCTCGAGGTGGGACGGATGCCGTCCGACGAGGCGCGTTGACGCCGCCCGGACGGGCGCGGGACACGGGCCGCGGCCGGAAGCAGCCACAGGGAGAGCAGCCGATCCCCCGGAGAGTCTCACAGAGGAGGCACCTCAATGCCTGACTTCGTCGGAGCAGTCGACCAGGGAACGACGAGCACCCGCTTCATGATCTTCGATCACGGCGGTAACGAGATAGGTCGTCACCAGCTCGAACACGAGCAGATCCTGCCGCGGGCCGGGTGGGTCGAGCACAACCCCGTCGAGATCTGGGAGCGGACCAGGGCGGTGATCGAGACCGCGCTCGCCAGGACGGGCCTGACCGCCTCCGACCTCGCCGCGCTCGGCGTCACCAACCAGCGTGAGACCACCGTGGTCTGGAACCGCAGGACCGGGCGCCCGTACCACAACGCGATCGTCTGGCAGGACACCCGCACCGACCGGATCGCCTCCGCCCTGGACCGTGACGGCAGGGGCGACGTCATCCGCCGCCGGGCCGGCCTGCCCCCGGCGACGTACTTCTCCGGCGGCAAGATCCAGTGGATCCTGGAGAACGTCGACGGGGTGCGCCAGGCGGCCGAGGCCGGGGACGCGATCTTCGGCAACACCGACACCTGGCTGCTGTGGCACCTCACCGGCGGCGTCGACGGCGGCGTGCACGTCACCGACCCGACCAACGCCAGCCGCACGATGCTGATGGACCTGGAGACGCTCGACTGGGACGACGAGCTGCTGTCGTTCTTCGGCGTCCCCCGCGCGATGCTGCCGGCCATCAAGCCCTCCTCCCACCCCGGCCTGTACGGCACCACCCGGCCGGGCGGGCCGCTGGGCGGCGAGGTGCCGCTGTCGGGCGACCTCGGCGACCAGCAGGCCGCCACCGTCGGGCAGGTCTGCTTCGAGGTCGGCGAGGCCAAGAACACCTACGGCACCGGTAACTTCCTGCTGCTCAACACCGGTACCGAGCTCGTACGCTCCCAGAACGGCCTGCTCACCACCGTCTGCTACCGCTTCGGCGAGGACGCCCCGGTGTACGCGCTGGAGGGCTCCATCGCGGTGACCGGATCGGCCGTGCAGTGGCTGCGCGACCAGCTCGGCATCATCTCGGGGGCGGCGCAGAGCGAGGCGCTGGCCCGGCAGGTGGAGGACAACGGCGGCGTCTACTTCGTCCCGGCCTTCTCCGGGCTCTTCGCGCCGTACTGGCGCTCCGACGCCCGGGGCGCCGTGGTGGGCCTGTCCCGCTTCAACAACAACGCCCACCTGGCGCGGGCCACCCTGGAGGCGATCTGCTACCAGAGCCGCGACGTGGTCGAGGCGATGCGGGAGGACTCCGGCGTCGCCCTCGACGTCCTGCGGGTGGACGGCGGCGTCACCGCCAACGACCTGTGCATGCAGATCCAGGCCGACGTGCTCGGCGTGCCCGTCTCCCGGCCGGTGGTGGCCGAGACGACCGCCCTGGGGGCCGCCTACGCTGCCGGGCTGGCGGTCGGGTTCTGGAAGTCGACCGACGAGCTCAAGCAGAACTGGAACGAGGGCCGGCGCTGGGAGCCGGGCTGGTCGGAGGAGCAGCGGGCGGAAGGCTACGCCGGGTGGAAGAAGGCGGTCCAGCGCACCCTGGACTGGGTCGACGTCTCCTGAGCGGTCCCGACCGCCGGGCGGCCGGGTCTCCCGAGGGGCCCGGCCGGTGCGCGGGCCCGCCGGTGAGGTGGCCGACGCCCCGGGCCGGCGACGGGCCGGTGACGGACCGGTGACGGGCCGGTGACGGGCCGGTGACCGCGTCAGGCGCCGGCGAGCATCGCGCCCAGCCGCTCCACCGTGGGGCGGGACTCCACGTGCAGCCGCGCCACGTCCAGCCCCTCGTCGGCGAGCACGACCAGCAGCGCCTCCTGGCGGACGGCGTAGACGACGATGTACCCGCTCCGGCAGCGGGTCACCACCTCGCGCAGCTCCCCCATGCCCACCTCGTGGCCGGTACGTTTGCCCAGCCCCAGGGAGGCCGCGGCCAGGGCGGCCAGCACCTCGGGCCTGGAGCCCTCGCTGTCGGCCGCGACGAGCAGCCCGTCCACCGACGCGACGGCCGTCTCCATCACACCGGCCACCTGCTCGCGCAGCAGTTTCAGCTCGGCGAGAACCTCTTGCCTACCCATCGGGACACCTCCGGCGTACGGTCCCGGCGCCTCGGCTCCGGGAGGAAAAGGACGGCGGGACGCCGTCCGGCGGGACGTGGACGTTCCTCACCCGGCGACCGGCCCGCTCCCGCCCGCGGGACCGGTCTCCTCCGCCCACTGCGGGGGCAGGGACCGCAGGGCCAGCAGGGGCCGGGAGGTGATCGGCCCTCCCCCCGCGGCGGCCAGCACCTCGTTGATCCTGCTCGTGCCCGGACGGCGGCGCGGCAGCCCGGAGGGGTCGTCCGGGACCCGCCCGGCCGTCTCCGGCTCCGGGGCGGGTCCGCCCGCCTGCCCGGGGCCGCCGAGGTCGAGCACGCCCTCCTCGGCCATCCTCGAGATCTCGCTCATCACCGCGAACAGGCCCTTGCCCAGGACGAACGCGAGGTCGCGCGGCGTCCGGCGGCCGTTGGCCCGCTCCAGGACGGCGCGGCGGATACGGTCGGACCCCAGCAGGGTGGGCACGGGGGCGGCCACCGGCACGGGCCTGATGCGCGTGGACAGGCCGAGCCGCCGCCAGGCCGTCACGAGCGTCATGCGGCGGGCGGTCTCGCGCAGCAGCCGCTCCGCCTCGATCCCCGGCAGGACCGGCAGCAGCGGCAGCCGGTCGTCCGCCCCGGCGGGCTCGACGCGGCAGGACTCGACGCCGTACAGGGCCATGGCGAAGACCGCGTCGAAGGTCGCGGCCAGGCAGACCGCCTCCAGGCCCGCCGGGCCGATGGCGCCACGCCCGGCGAGTTCCTCGGCCAGCCGCCCGGCGGGGGCGCCGACGGCGTAGGCCTCGGTCCAGTCCTGCTCCGAGACCCGGCCCGAGCGCAGCAGCAGCGACTCCGGGCCGGGAGCCGCGGGGGTGGTGGCGGCCACCACCAGGCCGTTCCTGATCCAGAGCGCGCCGCCGGGGCCGCCGTCGGCACGCAGCACCCCGGAGAACCCCTCCCGCGCGAAGCGCCGCAGGAACGCGTCGACCGCCCCGGCCGTCCCGGCCACCCCGGCCACCCTGTCCACCCCGGCCGTCCCGGCCGCCGCGGCTCCCCTGGCCTCCCCGGGAGAACCGCTCTCCCCTGAGGAACCGGTCCTCACCACTGCGTTCTCCCTCGACTCTCCCCGGGCACGCCGAGATCGGGGAGACGGCGTCGTGGCCCCGCCCGCGTCCTCACCGGCGTCCGGAAGGCACCCCGTGGACGTCCGGCCGGCGCGACCCCGTCCCGCGTCCGGAGCGGGTCACACTCCGATCACAGGATGAGGCTTTTGTCCCCCAATAAACCAATACGTCAGGTATTACACCATATGACACTTCACTAACGGTAGTAAAGGAGTGTACTTTACGTATCTACCGCCACAGACGGACCGGCATCGCGCCCGTCCGTTCCACCCGGCGAGAGGCCGGGACCTACGTGATCACAGGGGAAGAACTTCATGAACATCGAGACCGCCCTCAAGGAAACCATGGGGATCGACGGCGCGATCGGCGCGGCCCTGGTCGACTATGAAAGCGGCATGTGCCTGGGGACCGTCGGGGGTGATCGGGGCCTGAACCTCGAGGTGGCGGCGGCGGGCAACACCGAGGTCGTCCGTGCCAAGGTCCGCACCCTGGCCGCGCTGAACATCGACGACACCGTCGAGGACATCCTGATCACCCTGGCCAGGCAGTACCACATCATCAGGCTCCTGTCGGACAGCGGCGGCCACATCTTCCTCTACCTGGTGCTCGACCGCGACCGCGCCAACCTCGCCCTGGCCCGGCACCACCTGCGCCGCATCGAGGGCGCCCTCACCGTCTAGCGCGATCGGCCGTCACGGGGGACCGCCCGGACCCGGGAAAAGACCAAGGGCGGCCGGGACGGCGCTGACGCCGACCCGACCGCCCTTCGGCGATCTGTTCCACGCGTTCGAACGCGGAACGGGGGTGGAGGTGGCGGGAATCGAACCCGCGTCCTTCAACTCCAAGACAGGGCTTCTCCGGGTGGAGCCTGCTGTGCTTTTCTCAGCCCCGGCGATCACGCAGGCAAGACGCCGACGGGCTCAGCCACTGTTTGATTTCCCGATCTTCCCCGTGGCCGGGTCGATCGGTTGAGCCTCCTAGCGATGCCGGATCCGGGCCGGAGGCGCTCCCGGGCCGGCAGAAGTCACTCGCTGCTTAGGCGGCGAGTGCCAGGTTGCCCTGGCTGACTTCGGAGTGCGTCTTATTGGCACTTGTTGGTCGCGGTCACAGTGTTAACGAGGTTATGTCCGCAGTCCTCGACCCGCTTCACCTGACTTGCAAAGCCAAAGTCGAAACCAGTCACCCCCTGTTGAGTTTTCAACCCGTCCCCGTGGGGCCGGGCCATCCGAAGATACCCGTTACAACAGGGTCAACGCCAATCGAATTCCCGGCGGACGCGCCGGAACCCCGAAGGGGGCTCACGGCGCGGTGCTCAGCCCCCGGAGGAAACGCCCGGCGACGCCCGCGCCCGCCGACGGGTCGGAGCTCTGCATGAGCACCGCCACGGCCACGTCGCCCTGCCAGCCGACGAACCAGGTGTACGGCTTGCGCTTCTGCAGCACGGTGGCCGTGATGCCGTGGACGGGGTCGCCGGGGGCCGCGGCGGCGCGGGCGGATCCCGCGGTGACCCCCGCGCGCATGAAGCCTCGGAGGGTCTCGACCGTCCTGTCGTCCAGCCTGACCGGGTCGGGCGCCTTGACCGGCTCGGCGTCGGTCGTGGGGTCGACGGTCTTGGGGTCGGTGACCAGGACCGGGGGGCGCCAGGTGCCCGTCGCCACGGCCCCGGCGACCAGCGCCATGGAGAGCGGGCTGACCAGGACGTTCTGCCCGGCGATGGCCTTGGCGGTGGCGGCGTCGCCGGTGAGCGGCCGCATCACCCCGCTGAACGCCCTCAGCGGCAGGTTCCACTTCGCCGCGATGCCGAACCTCTTCGCCTCGGCGGTCAGTTCCTCGCCGTCGATCCTGCGGGCCAGCGACGCGAGCGCGGTCACGCAGCCGGTGGCGAAGTTGGCCTGCAGGGTCGGCGAGGTCCCGGCGGGCGAGCCCTCCTGGTGGAACGGCGCCCCGCCCACGCTCCGGTCGGCGGGGCAGGCCAGCCGCTGCTTGGGACTGATCTGCGCCTTGAGCACGGCGCCGACCGACATGATGGAGAACGTGGTCCCCGCGGCGAACCTCCCGGCGAGCGCGTGCCTCTCCTGGTCGTACTCCTCGGTGCTGGCCACGGCCCGGATGTCGCCGGTGGAGGCCTGGACGGCGACCAGCATGCCCGGCGTCCCGCCCAGCAGCGCCGTGTCGGCCGCCTTCTGGTAGGCGCGGTCGAGCGTGGTCTGCACCGGCGCGGTGGCCCGGTCGGGCTGCCACTTCTTGAGCTCGGCCACTTCCTTGAGCGTCTTCAGGTCGACGGTGATCACGCGCGTGTCGGTCGAACCGGTCAGGTGCTCCTGGTACGCCTCCTGCAGCCCCGCCTTGCCGACCGTGTCCCCTGCCCGCTGCGGGCCGCCGAGCTGCTGCACCGCCTCCTGGGTCACGGCGGTGACGGTGCCGACGATCTGCTTGGGCGAGGCCGGCGCGAGCTCCTGCTCCTGCTGGGTCAGGGTGATGCCGGGCACGGCCCGCAGGTCGGCGCTGAGCTGCCCGAACCTGGTACGGCCGAAGGTCACCAGCGGCACCTGGACGTTGGGCGGCGCCGAGCGGATCCGGCTGAGCAGCCGGTCCTGCGGGAAGCCGGTGATCTTCGAGAGCCGCTCGCAGAGCTTCTCCGCCTCGCCGCTCCTCAGGTTGGCCGGGACCACCTGGGCGACGTGCAGGACGGCCTTCTCCTGGAGCGGGTCGCGGTTGCGGTCGAGGATGGGCTGGCGCCCCTCGGGGTCGACGTCCACCGCGAAGCGCTGCCCCTCGGCGAGCTTGGGGTGGATCACGCTGGGCGACCAGCGCACCTTCCAGCGGCCGTCGACCAGGTGGAGCGGGATCTTGCCCTGGTACTCCCAGAGGGGGTTGTTCTCCCCCAGGTCGACCTCGGCGTCGAAGTCGGCCTCGACCTGGTCGGCGGCGCGGCGCATCCCCGTGACGGTGAAGCGGAACGACGCGGCGTCGAGATCGAACGTGACGTTCTCCAGCGCCTTGCCGACCGTCTTCTCGTCGCCGTCCGTACGCCTGGCCGCGTAGGCGTAGTCGCCCGTCTGCCAGCCGATCAGGAAGTCGCGCAGGGCCTCGTGGGGCGAGGGCTCCTCGAAGCACGCGGACAGCATGGGGGCCGTCACCGCCAGCGCGAGCGCGGCGGCGCCGGCACGCCGGGCCTTCCCCCTCACGATCCCCTGTTCCTGTGTCTGAGCGCGCGCGCCATCTCCCGCTTGGCCTGGTTCTCGGCCAGCGTCTGCCGCTTGTCCCAGTCCTTCTTCCCCTTGGCGAGACCGATCTCGATCTTGGCCTTGCCGTCCTTGAAGTAGATGGCGAGCGGCACCAGGGTCAGGCCGCCCTCCTTGGTCTTGGAGACCAGTTTCTCGATCTCCTTGCGGTGCAGCAGGAGTTTGCGGGTTCGGCGCGCGGCGTGGTTGGTCCAGGTCCCCATGGTGTACTCGGGGATGTGGACGTTGATCAGCCAGGCCTCGCGGTCCTTGATGACCGCGTACCCGTCGAGGAGGGACGCACGGCCGAGCCGCAACGACTTCACCTCCGTGCCCTGGAGCACGAGACCAGCCTCGTAGGTGTCCTCGATGTGGTAATCGTGCCAGGCACGCTTGTTCTGGGCGATGACCTTCCGCCCGGTCTCACGTGGCATGTCTGGAGCCTACCGGTGACCGGGGCCGGGGGCCGCGCCCTCGAGCTCCCGGCACCCCCGGAGAACCGGGGACGCCCGGAACGTCACGACCGCCGCGAACGCCCGGGGCACCCCGGACGTCGGCGGGGCCGGCGGCGCCGAGGGGGCCGGGAGGGTCGGGAATGCCGGGAGGGCGGGCACCGGAGCGTCACACCCGCAGGTAGCGGCGGAGCGTGAAGAAGGAGGCCAGCACACAGATGAGCACGCCGATCACCATCGTGAAGCTGATCACCGAGGCGACCGTCTCCCAGGAGAGCTGGCTGTTGCCGGCGGCGATGTAGAGCTGCACGGTGTCGAAGAGGAAGACCTTGCTGACGATCAGCAGGATCGCGGCCACCACACCGCCCAGCAGTCCGGCGATGACGCCTTCCATCACGAACGGGAGCTGGATGTACAGGTTGGACGCGCCCACCAGGCGCATGATCCCGGTCTCGCGTCTGCGGTTGTACGCCGAGAGCCTGACCGTGTTGCCGATCTGCAGCGTCGCCGCGAAGACCAGGATGATCGCCACCAGCATCGCGGCCCAGCGGAGCATCTCCATCAGCCCGAAGACCTTGTCCAGCAGGGCCTTCTGGTTGACCACGTTGGAGACGCCCTTGGCGCCCTTGATCGTGTCGATCACCGCGTCGTAGGTGTCCGGGTCCTTGAGCTTGACGCGGAAGGACTCGGGCAGGTCGGCGACGTCGATCGCCTCGACCATGACCGGGTCGTTGGTGCGGTCCTTCCAGTTCTGGTAGGCCTGGGCCTCGCTCTCGAAGGTCACGCTCTCGACCTGAGGCAGGGCCTTGATCATCGCCTCGAGCTCGGCCCGCTCGTTCTCCTTGATGCCCGCGCTGCCCTTGCAGTTCGGGAAGGGGCTGTTCTTGTCGCACAGGAAGACCGAGACCTCGACCTTGTCCGTCCAGAAGTCGCCCATGGCGTTGATCTGAGAGTTGATCAGAAGACCCACTCCCAGCAGTGCCATGCCGATCGCCACGTTCAGGATGACCGCGATGGTCATCGTGAGATTGCGGCGGAGGCCGATCCAGACCTCGGAGAAGATGAAGTTTGCCCGCATGCTCTTCCTGTCGCTCTTTCCGGTCTGGTGTCAGTACGCCTGGCCGTACACGCCCCGCGACTGGTCACGGACGATCTTGCCGTCCTCCAGCTCCACGACCCGCTTGCGCATGGAGTCGACGATGGCCGCGTCGTGCGTGGCCATGACGACCGTGGTGCCGGTCCGGTTGATCCGGTCGAGCACCTTCATGATGCCGATGCTCGTCGCGGGGTCGATGTTCCCGGTCGGCTCGTCGGCCAGCAGGATCATCGGCCGGTTGACGAACGCGCGGGCCATCGCGACCCGCTGCTGCTCGCCGCCGGACAGCTCGTCGGGCATCCGGTGTGCCTTGCCCTCGAGGCCGACCAGCTCGACGACCTCCGGGACCACCTTACGGATGAAACGGCGGGGTTTGCCGATGACCTCCAGAGCGAACGCGACGTTCTCGTACACGTTCTTGTTGGGGAGCAGCCGGAAGTCCTGGAAGACACAGCCGATCCGGCGGCGCAGATGAGGGATCTTGAAGTTGGAAAGTCGGGCGAGGTCCTTGCCGGCCACGTGGATCGCGCCCGAGTTGGGGCGCTCCTCCTTCAGGACCAGTCGGAGGAAGGTCGACTTCCCGGACCCCGAGGGGCCGACGAGGAACACGAACTCGCCCTTGTCGACATCGACGCTGACGTGGTCCAACGCGGGCCGGTTCTGGTTCGCGTAGACCTTGGTGACATTATCAAAATGGATCACGGGCGCATCACGGCATGCCAGTCTAGGGGTTAGGACGGTCGCGGGAGTGGCAGAGGGCCACTTCCACCTCTCTCCGGCCCGAGGGCCGCCGGTCTTCTCTCCGGACCGACGCTCCGGTTGGCCGGTGCCCAGTCTAGGGGGAAGACTGGCATGGAACGTCCATAACGGAAACAAAACGATTCGGCGCCCGGTAACGACCGCATAAAGTAGTTCTGACCTCGACGAGGGAGGACGGCATGAGCTGTGAAGACCTGGTCTGCGCGGGGTGCGCTCACCCGGTGGCCGAGGGCAGATGCCCCCGTTGCCGCGCGTACCGCGAGCGGATGCACCAGAACGCCTTCGGCGGCCTGACCCCGGCGATCTTCTCGCTGCTGCTGATCGCGCTCTTCCTCACCCTGGCCCTGAAGCACCTCTCCGGCGCCTGACCGGTCCGTCCGGGCTCCTCCGAGCCCGGACGTCCGCCCGCCCGTCAGGCGTCGTCGACGCCCGACTCCTGGCGGCGCGTCCAGCGGATCTCCGCCTCGATGAAGGAGTCCAGGTCGCCGTCGAGGACGGCGCTCGGGTTGCCCGCCTCGGCGCCCGTCCGCAGGTCCTTGACGATCTGGTACGGGTGCAGCACGTAGTTGCGGATCTGGGTGCCCCACGAGGTGGTCGACTCGCCCCGGATCTCGTTCAGCGCCGCGGTCTCCTCCTGCCGCTTGCGCTCCAGCAGCTTGGCCTGCAGGACGGCCATCGCGGTCGCCTTGTTCTGCAGCTGGGAGCGCTCGTTCTGGCAGGAGACCACGATCCCGGTGGGCAGGTGGGTCAGCCGGACCGCGGAGTCGGTCGTGTTGACGCCCTGGCCGCCGGGGCCGGAGGAGCGGTAGACGTCGACGCGCAGGTCGTCCTCGTTGATGTCGATGTGGTCGGTCGTCTCGACGACCGGCACCACGTCCACGCCCGCGAACGACGTCTGACGGCGGCCCTGGTTGTCGAACGGGCTGATGCGCACCAGGCGGTGGGTGCCGTGCTCGCCGCGGAGGGTGCCGTAGGCGTAGGGCGCCTTGACCGTGAAGGTCGTCGACTTGATCCCGGCCTCCTCGGCGTAGGAGGTCTCGTAGACGTCCGTCGGGTAGCCCCTGCGCTCGGCCCAGCGCAGGTACATCCGCTGGAGCATCTGGGCCCAGTCGGCCGCGTCCACGCCGCCCGCCTGTGACTGGATCGTGACGACCGCCTCACGGGCGTCGTACTCCCCCGACAGCAGGGTGCGGACCTCAAGGGCGCCGACGTCGCTCCTGAGGGAGGCCAGCTCGCGCTCGGCCTCGGCGAGGGTGTCCTCGTCGTCCTCGGAGGCGGCCAGCTCGTACAGGACGGAGATGTCGTCCAGGCGCTGCCCCAGCGACTCGATCCTGTTGACCTCGCCCTGGAGGTAGGAGAGCCTGCTGGTGACCTTCTGCGCGCGGTCCTGGTCGTTCCACAGGTCGGGGGCGGCGGCCTGGTCCTCCAGCTCCTCGATCTGCTTGCGCATCGCGCCGAGGTCGAGCACGTCCTGGATGCTTTTCAGCGTCCCGGTAAGCTCGTTGATCTGTTCTGCCGGATCGATGAGTGCCACGTCTGTAAAGGGTACGCGACCTCCGGCCCCCATCGTGTACGGCCCGCCCCCCGTCATGGCTAGCATGGCCCGCATCGGGGAGCGGCGGCGGACGCTGGGAGGTGAACGTGGGCGGACACGGGCGGCGAGGCGTGCTCGCCCTCGCGGCGGCGCTGGCCCTCGCCGCGGGCGCCGCGTGTTCCGGCGACGCCCCTGACGCCCGGCCCGAGCCGAGCCGGGCGGCCGGAGCGGTCACGCCGACGGCCACGGCCACGGCCACGCCCCGCCCCGCCCCGCCGGTGACGCTCGCCGAGGCGTCGAGGGCGCTGGCGGGCGTCCTGGGCGCCGACGGGGTGCTCGGGGCGGCCACGCCCCGCCTGGACGCCGAGCGCAGGCTGCTCCTGGCGCAGACCCGCGACGGGCAGGAGGCGCTCACCCTGGCCGCCCTCAGCGGCGCGCCGAAGACACCGAAGACACCCAAGACGCCGGAGACGCCGGAGACGCCGGAGACGCTGCCCCGGTACACCTGGGGCACGCCGCGGCTGCTGGTGCCGCGCGAGCAGGGCGGCCCTGCGTGGTTCGCCGCGCTGGTGGAGCGCACCGACGCCTCCGGCGAGGCCCGCACGGCCGTGCTGACGCTGACGCGTCCCGAGGGGGACGACTGGCGGCTCAGCTCGACCTCGCTGCTCGACGCGGGCACCCCCGCGCCGGAGGTGGCCCGGGACGCCGAGGGGTACGCGACCGCGCTGGACCAGCAGGACGCCACGATCGTGATCAGCCCCCGGCTGATGGCCCCGCTGCACGCGACCTCCGCCGAGGAGGGCGCGCGCGGGTTCGCGGCGGGACTGATCGAGGAGGGCCCGCACACCACCGGTTTCGCCGACGAGATCACCAGGTTGCGCGAGGAGGAGAAGGACCGGTGCCTGGGCTATGACTCGATCTTCGCGGCGAGCGGGTATCCGGTCCACGCGCTGCGTACCGCCGACGGCGGCGCGCTGATCGCCTACTCCCTGATCAGGACCACCACCCGGAGCATCAAGGTCGTGCCGTGCGGGTCGGCCACCGAGATCCCCGAGGAGCTCCGGGGGATGACCACGGAGAGCTTCGTCACCAAGGAGCTGCGCCTGGTGGAGACGCAGCAGTACGTGACCACGGTCCCGACCAGGAGCAGCGGCCGCTCGGCCAGGGTCATCGGCCACCTCGGCGGCCTCACCAAGGTCATCGTCAACTGACCCCGCCGGACCCCCGTGACGGGGGTCCAGCGGGCCGGGCACCGGCGGTCAGGCCCCGCGGTCAGGCCCCGGCGTGCGGGAGGTTGATGGTGGCCACCAGGGTGCGGATCGCGCGCAGCGCCACCGACAGGGTCGCCAGGTCGAAGGTGTCGCTCTCCCAGATCTCCGACAGGGTCTGCCTGGCCCGCGCGACCGCCGCCGAGTTGGCCTCGGTCCAGCGCGCCAGGCGCTCCTCCGGCGACAGGCCCGGCGTGCTGTGCGTCACGACGTCGTGGGTGAGCGCCGCGTGCGCGGCGTAGAGGTCGTCGCGCAGCGCGGCGCGCGCCATCGAGTTCCACCGGCTGTCCCTGGGCAGCGCGACCACGCGCTCGCGCAGCCGGGCGAGCTGGAGCCGGTCGGCGAGGTCGAAGTAGACCTCGGCGACGTCGTGCACCGGCCTGCCGGTCCGTGAGGCCACCTCGACCAGGTCGAACGTGGAGTAGGCCGGCACCATCGCGGCGACCCGCTCGGCCAGGTCGGTGGGGACGCCCCGGGCGACGAAGCCGTCGCGCCGCTCCTCGAAGGCCGACAGGTCCGACCCGGTCAGCAGCTTGGGCAGGTGCGGCAGCAGGCCGTTCATGCCCTTGGCGAAGAAGCCGACGGTGGAGGCCAGGTCCAGCGGCGGGCGCCGGTTGCCCAGCAGCCAGCGGGTGCCGCGCTCGACGAGCTTGCGGGCCTCCAGCTCCATCGCGATCTGGGTGGAGGTGTCGACCCTGTTGTCCAGCTCCTCGATCCTGCGCCAGAGGCTGGGCATGTCGAAGACCTCGCGGGTGACCAGGTAGGCGCGGGCGATGTCCGGGCTGGACGCCCCGCTCTCCTCGCCCAGGCGGAACATGAACGTCGTCCCGCTGGAGTTGACCAGGTCGTTCACCACGCCGGTGGTGATGATCTCCCTGCGCAGCGGGTGGGCGTCCATGTAGGTGCGGACCCGCTCGTGCAGCGCCGAGGGGAAGTAGGAGACCAGCCAGGAGGCCAGGTAGGGGTCGTCGGGCAGGTCGGAGGCCAGGAGCTCGGCGTCGGTGACCAGCTTGGTGTAGGCGAGCAGCACCGAGAACTCCGGCGCGGTCAGGCCCAGCCGGGCCTGACGCCGCTCGGCGAGCATCTTGTCCGACGGCAGGGCCTCCAGCTCCCGGTTGAGCAGCCCGGCCCGTTCCATCCGGCGGAGCTGGCGGGCGTGGATGTGCAGCATCTCGGGGGCCTGGGCGCGCGCGGCGGCCAGCACCACGTTCTGGTCGTAGTTGTCGCGCAGGACCAGCCGGGCCACGTCGCCGGTCATGTCGAGGAAGAGCTGGTTGCGCTCGGAGTCGGTGAGCTCGCCGTCGCGGACCACCCGGTCCAGCAGGATCTTGATGTTGACCTCGTGGTCGGAGGTGTCCACCCCGGCGGAGTTGTCGATGAAGTCGGTGTTGACCAGCCCGCCGCCCCGCGCGAACTCGATCCGGGCGAGCTGGGTGAAGCCCAGGTTGCCGCCCTCGCCGATCACCTTGCAGCGCAGCTCGTCGGCGGTGACCCGCAGGCCGTCGTTGGCCTTGTCGCCGACGTCGGCGTTGGACTCGGTGGAGGCCCGCACGTAGGTGCCGATGCCGCCGTTCCACAGCAGGTCGACCGGGGCCCGCAGGATCGCGCTGATCAGGTCGGCCGGGGACAGCGACGCCACCTCGCCGTCGATGCCGAGCGCGGCGCGCATCTGCGCGGAGATCGGGATCGACTTGGCCGTACGGGGCCAGACGCCGCCTCCGGCGGAGATGAGCGAGGCGTCGTAGTCCGCCCAGGAGCTGCGCGGCAGCGCGAACAGCCGGGCGCGCTCGGCGTGGCCGCGGGCGGCGTCGGGGTCGGGGTCGACGAAGACGTGCCGGTGGTCGAAGGCGGCGACCAGCCGGATGTGCTCCGACAGCAGCATGCCGTTGCCGAACACGTCGCCGGACATGTCGCCGATCCCGGCCACCGTGAAGTCGGTGGTCTGCACGTCCACGCCGATCGTGCGGAAGTGGTACTTGACCGACTCCCAGGCGCCCCGGGCGGTGATGCCCATGGCCTTGTGGTCGTAGCCGATCGATCCGCCCGAGGCGAAGGCGTCGCCGAGCCAGAAGCCGTACTCCTTGGCCACGCCGTTGGCGATGTCGGAGAACGTCGCGGTGCCCTTGTCGGCGGCGACCACCAGGTAGGTGTCGTCCTCGTCGTGCCTGACCACGTCGGCGGGCGGGACCACCTCACCGTCGACGAGGTTGTCGGTGAGGTCGAGCAGGCCGCAGATGAACATCCGGTAGCAGGCGACGCCCTCGACCAGCAGGTCCTCGCGTGATCCCGACCGGGGCGGGTTCTTCACGACGAAGCCGCCCTTGGAGCCGGTGGGGACGATGACGGTGTTCTTCACCATCTGCGCCTTCACCAGCCCGAGCACCTCGGTGCGGAAGTCCTCCATGCGGTCCGACCAGCGCAGCCCGCCGCGGGCCACCTTGCCGAAGCGAAGGTGCACGCCCTCGACGCGGGGCGAGTAGACGAACACCTCGAACCTCGGCCGGGGCAGCGGCAGCGCGCTGATCGACGGGGAGTCGAACTTCAGGCTGACGTACGGCTTGCGGGTGCCGTCGGCCGTCTGGAAGTAGTTGGTCCGCAGCGTGGCCCCGATCATCTCCAGGTAGGTCCGCAGGATCCGGTCCTCGTCCAGGGAGGCCACGTCGTCCAGGGCGGAGAGGATCTCCTCGCGCAGCGCCTCGGCCAGGTCCTCGCGGACCTCGGCCGGGCGGCGGGGGTTGAGCCTGGCGTCGAACAGCCGGACCAGCAGGCGGGACAGCCGCACGTTGCCGTTCAGCACCCGCTCGATGTACTCCTGGCTGAACGCGGTGCCGGCCTGGCGCAGGTACCTGGCGTAGACCCGCAGGATCTCGGCCTGCTCCCAGGTCAGCCCGGCGCACAGGACGAGGGCGTTGAACCCGTCGCTCTCCACCCGCCCGGACCACAGGGCGCCGAACGCGTCCTGGAAGAGCCGCTTGAACTCGTCCCTGTCCACCTCGGGCGAGGGCGTGTAGCGCAGGCCGAAGTCGTAGATCCAGGCGTCCTTGGTCGCCGGGTCGTTGTCCCGGTCGATCGCGTACGGCCGCTCGTCGACCACCTCCACGCCCATCCGCTGGAGCAGCGGCAGCACGTGCGAGAGGGAGACGGGCGCGCCCAGGCGGTAGACCTTGAAGCGGCGCTCCCCCTCGGCGGCGTCGTAGGGCTCGTAGAGGTTCATCCCGATCTCGTCGCCGGAGGCGGCCAGCTCCTCCAGGCGGCGCAGGTCGGTGACGGCCGTCCGGGCCGGGAAGTCGGCCTTGTAGCCCTCGGGGAACGCCACGGCGTAGCGGCGGGCGAGCGCGGGCACGTCCTGCTCGGGGCAGAGCTCGGCGATGGCCGCGGCCAGCTCGTCCTCCCAGGTCCTGGTGGCCTCGGCCAGCCGCGTCTCCAGCTCCTCGACGTTCACCCCGTCGAGCGCCAACGGCCTGCCGCGCTCGCCGCGCACCACCACGTGCAGCCTGGCCAGGGCGGACTCGCCGATCATGGCGCTGTAGTCGAAGGAGGTGCCGCCCAGCGCCCCGAGCAGGATCTCCTGCATCCTGAGGCGGATCTTGGTGGTGTAGCGGTCACGCGGCAGGTAGACCAGGCAGGAGATGTAGCGGCCGTAGTCGTCCGGGCGCAGGAAGAGCTTGACCTGCTTGCGCTCGCGGAGCCGCAGGACGCCCAGCGCGATCGGCAGGAGCTGCTCCACGGAGGTCTGGAAGAGCTCGTCGCGGGGGAAGGTCTCCAGGATCTCGATGAGGTCCTTGCCGTCGTGGCTGTCGGCGTCCAGCCCGGCGAGTTCGAGCACCTCGGCCAGCTTGCGCCGCAGCACCGGCACCCGCGAGATGGACTCGTTGTAGGCCACGTGGGTGAACAGGCCGAGGAAGCGCCGCTCGCCGACGACCTCGCCGGAGGCGTCGAAGAGCTTCACGCCGACGTAGTCGAGGTAGGCCGGGCGGTGGACGGTGGCGCGGGTGTTGGCCTTGGTGATGATCAGCATCTGCTGTTTCTCGCGGGCCTTGGCGCGCAGTTCCGGCGGGAGCGCGGCGAAGCTGCCCGAGTCGGTGCTGTCGTGGCGCAGGATGCCCAGCCCGGTCCCGGGCAGGGCGTGCAGCCTGTCGCCCTGGTCGCTCTCCTCCAGGCGGTACTCGCGGTAGCCCAGGAAGGTGAAGTGCCCGTCGGCCAGCCAGCGCATCAGCTCCACGCTGTCCTCGACGCCCGAGGGGTCCAGGGGCGGCGGGAGGGTCTCGACGTCCTCGGCGGTGCGCAGCGCGATGGCGCGCATCTTGACGAAGTCCTCGACGGCGTTGCGCACGTCCTCCAGGACGCGCTGCAGGTCGTTCTCGATCCGCGCGAGGACCTCGGGGTCGGACTGCCGGTCGATCTCCAGGCGCATCCAGGACTCGGCGAGCACCTGCCCGGTGACGTCCTGCCGGTCGCCGTCGAGCAGCGTGCCGGTCATGTCCCTGCGCACCCGCATCTGCGGGTGGACGACCAGGTGGACGGCGATGCCGTGGCGGTCGAGCTCCATCGTCACCGAGTCGACGAGGAAGGGCATGTCGTCGGTGACGATCTCCACGACGGAGAAGGCGGCGTCCCGGCCGTGCTCGGTGAGCGCCGGGAGGGCGGCGGGCGCCGAGGGCTCGGCGGACGCCGAAGGGGCGGCGGGGGCCGGGGGGGCGGCGGACGCCGAAGGGGCGGCGGGGGCCGGGGGGGCGGCGGGCGCGGGCGTGTAGGCGCGGACCAGGGCACGGCCCTGGGGGCGCCTCCCGGCGAGCCGCCGCTGGGCCATCGCCGGCCCGTACACCTCGGCGGCCTCCCGGCCGAGCAGGTCTTCGGGGGCGACATGCCGGTAGTAGCGCCGCAGGAAGGCGAGCACCTCCTCCACGCTGGCGTGGTCGCTGCCCGGGGCGCGCGCGCACATCTCGGCGGCACTCCTCAGCAGCTCGTCCTTGGCCTCGTCGAGCGGCATGTCGCTCTCACTCCTTTGTGAGGGATTTTGCATGTTCGGGCGGAAATCCATGTCCGGACTTATCGTGCCCATCGCGGAGAAGGTGATGCGGTCGCGCGCCTCGGACGGGTCGCGACGCCCGTACCGGACCGTGCGCCGGGTCCGCCCGGCGCCCGTGGTCCCGCGGGCACCGGGGCGCGGAACGCCCGGTGCGGGGTGACCGTCCCGTGGTGGACGGGCGGATCCGCGGCCGGCCGCCGCGGTTCGTCGTGGGAAACACGGCCGAGGGCCGCTGCCGGCGGAGAACGGCGGGTCTTCCGGTCGGAGACGGCCGGTTCCTCCCGCGAGACGGCGGTACGGCGATCATCCCACAGGGTCGGTTCGGAGAGGTCGTGGCGCAGCCGGGCGAGTCCGGGCTCGCCCGAGGCCTGTCGCCCGGCGGAACGGGCCTCGCGGCTCGCGCCCCGCCCGTCGGGCATGGCCCGTGGCACGGCACCTCCAGTGGCCTTTTGTCACGGTCCTCGTTGACCGGAACACACCACCGTCCCTGATACCACCTGAAAACCGGCGAAACGTCAACGCGACGACGTCCGGTCCTCGTCCAGGGTGTTGGAGCGGTCCCGTCGCAGAGCGTCGAGCGGGCCGGGAACCTCGCTCAGTTCCCGGAGCTCGACCTGGCACTCCTCACACTCCATGAGGTGTCGTTCGAACGCCTCGTGGTCCTCTTCGTCGAGTACACCGAGGGCGTAGGCCGCCACGTCATGGTGCGGGGAGGGCAACATCAGCTCGCGACACCTCTCTCCTTCAGGACCTTGCGGAGAGCTCGGATCCCGTAGTAGAGCCGAGACTTGACCGTACCCGGCGGGATCCCGAGGATCTCCGCCGCTTCGTTAATCGTACGGTCCCGCAGGTACGTCTGCTCGATGACTTCGCGGTGTTCCGGTGACAATTCGCGGAGCGCCTCGGCGACGATCATCGCCTCGAGCGCCCGATCGGACCCGTCGGGGACGGGCACGGCGTTGGCGTCGGCCGGTTCGACCTCCTGTGGTCTGGTCCCTCGCCTGCGACGACCGTCGATGACGATACGGCGGGCGACGGTGAGGAGCCAGGCCCACAACAGGCCGGGCTCTCGTTGTAACCTCCCTGCGTTACGCCAGGCGCGGACGAGCGTCTCCTGGACGACGTCCTCCGCCCATTGCAGGTCGTTACCTGTGGCCTTGCGCACATGCCTGAGCAGTGGGACACCGAACTCCCGGTACAGGTCCTCCACCAGGACGACATCGGTGTCCGTGCTCTCGAAACGACTGTCGAGTTGACGACGCACGGGCACATCTTTACACCTTCGTTATGCGTCACGTCTGTAACTTTCACAACTCCAGTCATTTCTAGCCATCTCACACTTCCTCTGAACCACCCCGGCGAGCGCCGCGTACCTCCCACCGAGTGCGCCCGCGCCGCGGGCCTCGGGGAAAGGAAACGGCATGGCGGAGCGGCACATCCCGTGGCCGGTCGGACCCGTCCTCCTCCTTGCGCGTCCCGCCCGGTCCGGGCGGGGCGGCACACCGGCCGGCACGTCGGCCGGCACGTCGGCCACCCCGCCGGGCGCCGGGACGGTCCCGGCGGCTCCGGTGACGGCCATTCTCTGAGAGCGGAGGCCGGGTCATGTTCGGATCGCTGTTCCGTCGCTTCAAGAACGGCGAGCCCCTGCTGTTCGGGGTCTTCATCGCGGTCGCCGCGGTGGCGGTCGTCCTGATCACGCCGCCCGGCGGCTCCCCCTCCCTGGCGGGCGAGGGCTGGACCCAGACCCCGCAGGGTCCACTGGGTCCGGCCGACCGCGATCTGCTGATCAAGGTCAGGCAGGCGGGGCTCTGGGAGATCCCCAGCGGCCAGCAGGCCCAGCAGCGGGCCGCGAGCAAACGGGTCAAGGAGGTCGGCATGCACCTGATGACCGACCACCTCAAGCTCGACGAGGAGGTCCGCGCCCTCGCCGCCAAGCTGAACGTGACGCTGCCCAGCCAGGCCAGCCCCGACCAGCAGAAGTGGATGGCGCAGCTCGCGGCCGTCCCCGCCGGCGCGGAGTACGACCGGCTCTTCGCCGATCTGCTGCGCAAGGCCCACGGAAAGGTCTTCACGGTGGTCGCCGCGGTACGCGCCGGCACCCGCAACGACCTGGTCCGGACGTTCGCCCAGCGGGCCGTGGAGGTGGTCATGAAGCACATGACCATCCTGGAGAGCACAGGACTGGTCGACTACTCGGCCCTGCCCGAGCCTCCGGCGCCCTCTCCGCCGCCGCCCCCCGCGGCCGCTCTCGACACACCTGTGAGGAGAGAACACGCTTGAAACGCATGAAACGCTCGCTCGTCTCCCTGTCCGCGCTGGCGCTCGCCGCCAGTACCCTCACCACCGTCACGTTCACGGTGGCGAGCACGACCCCCGCCTACGGCGACCACTGCGATCCGGCCGAGCAGGCTCAGAACCGGCAGCAGAGGCAGCAGGACCAGCAGGACGCGCCGCCCCAGGACCAGCAGCAGGACCAGCAGCAGGACCGGCAGGGGCAGCGGCAGGACCGGCCCCCTCAGGACCAGCAAGGCGACCAGGGCGGACAGGGCGGACAGGGCGACCAGGGCGGACAGGGCGACCAGCAGGCGCCCCCCGCGCAGGACGCGCCGGCCGAGAACCCGCCGGCCCAGGACCAGCAGGACCGGCAGGACCAGGACGGGGCGGCCGACGCGCCGCCCCCGGCCGGGGTGCTCATCCCGGCCTCCCCCACCGAGCCGGCCGCCCCCGGACAGGACGACCCGCAGGACCAGCAGGACCAGCAGGACCAGCAGCAGGGCGACCAGCAGGGCGACCAGGAGCAGCAGCAGCGTCAGAACCAGGACACCGCCCGCCGCCGGCCCACCCAGGCCCCCACCGACGCGCCGCCCGCCGAGACCCCGGCCCCGAGCGAGAGCCCCGCCCCCGGTGAGACCACGCCCCCGGCGGACGGGGACGAGGAGGAGTGCGCCGACCTCGGGCCGTTCCCCGAGGACTTCATCGACATCCGGCAGGTCCAGCGCAACGTCCAGGAGCCCCGGACGCGGCGTGGCGGCTCGCGCGGCGTCTTCACCTCCCGGTGCGGAACGAACGGCAACAACCACCGCAACCCCGACAACTTCATCGTGGCCCCCGGGGTCAGCAACGGCGCCCACCACATCCACGACTACGTCGGCAACCTGTCGACCGACGCGTTCAGCACCGACCAGTCGCTCGCGGCCGCGGGCACGACGTGCGCCTTCGGGGACCGCTCGACGTACTTCTGGCCGGTCCTGCGCGACCGCACCTCCGACGCCAACGTCGACGACCCCGACGGCAACGTGGGCACCATCCTGCGGGCCCGCCAGGTGAGCCTGCAGTTCCGCGGCAACCCGGTCTCCAGGGTGACGGCCATGCCGCGCTTCATCAGGATCCTCACCGGTGACGCCAAGGCCGCCACGAACGGCGGCGCGAACGCCCTGGCCAAGTGGAGCTGCACCGGCTTCACCAACCGGATCACCACCAAGTACCCCCTCTGCCCCCGGGGCAGCCGGCTCGTGCGGATCCTGGACTTTCCCAGTTGCTGGGACGGCCGGAACAACGACAGCGCCAACCACCGCACGCACGTGCTCTTCCCCGACGCCGGCGGCGCCTGCCCGTCCGGCACCCGGGCGATCCCGCAGTTGCGGATGACCCTCGTCTACTCCACGCCGCGTACCCCGTCCTTCGCGCTGGACGCCTTCCCCGAGCAGCGCCACAACCCCGTCACCGACCACGCCGACTTCGCGAACGTGATGCCCGAGCGGCTCATGAGGTTCGCCGTCGACTGCATCAACCGGGGCCGTCGCTGCTGACGACCCCGCCGGAAACCGCCGCTCCCCGTCCTCGCGCCTCTTCCACACCCCCGCGAGGACCGGGGAGCGGCATCTCGCCGTACCAGAGTCCTTCACCCTCGCACGCACACGGCGTCGAGCCGCTTCGCAGACAGGAGCCCCAGGTGGGTAACAGACGGACTCCGCGACACACACGGTCGGAGGCCGGGATACGCCTCGACGAGAGGCCTTCCAGGATCGGTCTCGGTGTCGCGATCACGGTCTCCGTGGTCGGCCTCCTCATGCTCGGGCGGACCGCGCCCGGCATGGAGGTCGCCGCCGCGGTCCGTGGGGTCTTCTCGTTCTTCGCGGGCGTGATCGCCCTGGTGTCGCTCACCACGACCGTGGCGCTCGGCCTGTTGTCCGCCGACCGGATCGTGCTGCCCGTCGTGGGCAGGATCCGCTCCCAGCTCGCCCACCGGGCCGCCGCCGTGCTCGGCATGGGCTTCCTGGCCGTGCACGTCATCATGAAGATCATCGAAAGCAGGGTCTCCCCCGCGGCCGCGGTGCTCCCGCTGGGGGTGAGCGGCCAGGGCCTCTACGTCGGCTTCGGCGCCCTCGCCTCCGACCTGATGATCCTGGTCTTCCTCACCGGCGTCGCCCGGGCCAGGTTCGCCGACAACCGCAGGCCCTGGATGTGGCGCCTGCTGCACGGCTCGGCCTACCTGGCGTGGCCGCTGTCGGTGCTGCACGGCCTCACCGCGGGCCGCCGTCCCGCCGAGTGGGTGACCTGGAGCTACGTGATCTGCCTGGTCGCGGTGGGGGCGGCCCTGCTGATCCGGGTGATCTCCGAGCTGCAGCCCAGGGAGGTCCCGGTACGCGAGGAGGTCGCCGTCGAGCGGCCCGCCGTCGCGGAGCTGACCCCGCCCACGAGCATCGTCGGCCGTATCCCGCGCCAGGTGCGCGAGGACCCACCGGAACTTCGCCGCATCGGCGGCGTCGGGTGACGACCTCCCCCATGGCCGGACCCCAGCGTCTTCCCCCCGGAGGTGTTCGATGATCACGTTGACCACGAGGACCAAGAAGAACACGACGACCGCCGCGATCCCGCTGATCGCGCCGGCCGCGCCCGCCCCGGCGGCCGCGACCGGGACGCCGTCGATGATCCCCTACCGCGTCCCCCCCGTCCGGCAGCTCGGGCCCGCCCGCCTGACGGCGGGACTGGAGGACCGCCGCAGGATGGACCTGGCGGCCCATCGCGACATGCACGGCACCGCGCCGGTGATGAACGGCGAGGAACTGGCCTCACTGGCCGACGAGGTGGACATGCGCGGCCGGGGCGGGGCGGCGTTCCCCTTCGCCCGCAAGCTCCGCGCGGTGATGGGCAGGAAGGCCGACAAGATCGTCCTGGTCAACGCGGCCGAGGGCGAGCCGGCGAGCAGCAAGGACACCATGCTGCTCACCCGGACCCCCCACCTGGTCATCGAGGGCGCCCTGCTCGCGGCGAACGCGATCGGCGCCAAGCAGGTGGTGATCGCCACCGTCGAGGGCGGCATGGGCCACGCGTCGGTCTCCGCCGCGGTCGAGGAGCGCGGCATCGGCGACCAGGTCCGGGTCGCGGGCATCGTCGAGCGGTTCATCTCCGGCGAGGGCGGCGCCCTGGTGCGGTCGGTGAACGGTCAGATCGGGGAGCCTCCGGGCCGCAAGGTCAGGGCCGTGGAGAGCGGCGTCAACGGCCTGCCCACGCTGCTGTCCAACGCCGAGACCTACGCCCAGCTCGCGGTCCTGGCCACGCTGGGCGCGGAGCGGTACGCCGACGTCGGCACCGCGCGCGAGCCCGGGACGGTCCTGCTCACCGTGGGAGGGTCGGCCAAGGCGCCGGCCGTCGTCGAGGTCGCGACCGGCACCCCGCTGTACGCCGTGCTGGACGCCTGCAAGGCCACCGCCGGTGACGGCGTGCTGGTCGGCGGGTACCACGGCGCGTGGTTGTCCGCGGACGCCGCGGCCGTGGCGACCGTCTCCCGCCAGGGCATCTCCGAGGCGGGCGGCCAGCTCGGCGCCGGGATCATCGTGCCGCTCGGCGGGGAGACCTGCCCGCTCGGCGAGACGCTCAGGGTCGCCCGGTACCTGGCCGCGCAGTCGTCGGGCCAGTGCGGGCCGTGCCGCCTGGGCCTGCCGGACGTCGCGCGGTCCCTGGCCGAGGTCATGGCCGGGTCGGCCCCGGCCCTGGACGAGCTGCGGATCAGGGCGGCCGGGGTCAGGGGCCGGGGAGCCTGCTTCCACCCCGACGGGACGTCCCGGTTCGTGCTCTCGGCCCTGGACGCCTTCCCCGACGACATCGAGGAGCACCTGCTGC